>NZ_JBEXKG010000001.1:0-262854 GCF_040609555.1 Streptomyces sp. NPDC004658 | reverse complement strand
GGCGACCCAGCAGGCGGACCGCTGACGACCACGGGCGCGCGGGCGGCCGGGACGGCGCGTCAGGGCAGCCGGGTGCCGCGGGAGCACGACCCGAGGGGCGGACCGCCCCGCGCTCCCGGACCGCCGACGCGAGCGGCTTGCGGGCCGACGGCGGCGGGGGCGGCGGGGGTGCCGCCACGCACGCCGCTCAGTCCACGCACGTCACCGATCCCCCAGGAGCCGCCGCACCACCCCCGGGCGCGGTGACTTCCCCGCCCCACCCGCCCGATCCATGGGTGCTCGCCCCGGATGTCCGCACGCTCGCCTCCGGGGCCCGCGCGCTTTTGTCAGTGGCATGACCTAGTCTTTCCACACTCGCCGCACGAGGCCCACACGGCTCATGCACAGGGGGGCGGACGCATCGCCCTGCCCGCGCGGCGCCCATGTCTTTCTTTCATTCGTTCCGGGGGGTTCGAATCAGCGTGCGCAAGCGCTCTCTCACAGCTGCCACCACCCTGGCGGTCCTCTTCAGCTCGGCGGCCCTCGCCGTCACCCCGGCCTTCGCCGACTCCACCCGGGCCCTGCCGGTCAGGACGACCGGTGACATCGTCGTCGACGCCGTCCACCAGCAGGTCTTCATCAGCGACCCGCTCAACGGCAAGATCGTCGTCACCGACTACGCCGGCAGGGTCTTCAAGCAGCTCACCACCAACCTGTCCGGCGTCACCGGCCTGGAGCTGTCCGCCGACTCCGGCACGCTCTACGCGGCCGTGCAGGACCTCGACTCCATCGCCGTCTTCGACACCGCCACCGACACCGAGACCACCCGGTACGAGGTCGGCGACAAGCCGCTCAGCGTCGCCCTCGCGGGCGGCAAGCTGTGGTTCGGCTACGGCGGCGCCGCCGCGGGCAACATCGGCTCCGTTGACCTGACCGCCGAGGACCACACGGTCACGCTCGGCCAGGACAGCGGCTGGTACGCGGCCCCGCTGCTGGACGCCGCGCCCGGTTCCAGCACCCTGATCGCCGGTGCGATCGGGCAGAGCCCGGTCGAACTGGCCTCCTACGACGTCTCGACGGGCACCGCCACCAAGCTGGCGAGCACCCGTGAGGCCGGCAGCAACCTCGGCGACCTCCAGGTCACCCCCGACGGCAAGGACGTCGTGGTGGCCAGCGGCGCGCCGTACTACCAGCAGGTGTTCCGGACCTCCGACCTCAACGAGGACGGCAAGTACGTCACGGACGCGTACCCCAACTCCGTCGCCATCGCGCCGAACGGCACGGTCGCGGCCGGCATCGACGGCTCCTACGAGCCGGACGTCTACGTCTTCAAGCCCGGCACCAGCGAGGCGGTCCGCACCTACGACTTCCCCAACACCGGCACCAGCAGCGGTTCCGACCTGCTGGCCCGGGGCGGTCTGGCCTGGGCCCCGGACGGCTCCCGGCTGTTCGCGGTCACCAGCAACAACGAGGGCGTGTTCTCCCTGCGCGTCCTGAACGCGCCCACCAAGGCGGTCGCCACCGTCACCGTGGACGCGCCGGCCACCGCCACCCGCGCCAAGAAGCTCACCGTCAAGGGCAAGGTCGCCTCCAAGGTGGCCGTCCCGGCCGGCACCAAGCTGACCGTGACCCGCACCGACCTGGAGTCGCCGAAGGGCAAGGCGCTCGCGGCGGCGGTCACCAAGGCCGACGGCACGTTCTCCTTCACCGACACCCCGCCGTCCGGCGGCAAGGTGAAGTACACGGTGGCCTACGCCGGCGACACCGCCCACACGGCGGCCTCCGGCTCGGACTCCGTCGACGTCTCCCGCGCCAAGCCGACGCTGACGATCAACAACAACGGCAAGGTGTACTCGTACGGCAAGGACGTCAAGTTCACCGCCCACCTGGGCAAGACGTACAAGAACCGCACGGTGGAGATCTGGGCCGACCCGTTCGGCGGCGACAAGCCGAACAAGCTGGTGAAGTCCGGCAAGGTCAACTCCGACGGCAACCTGTCGGTCACCCTGGACCTCAAGCGGGACACCAAGGTCACCGCGAAGTTCGCGGGCGACTCGCGCTACAAGCCGGCGTCCGCCGCCAGCACCGTCGGCGCCCGGGTCAGCGTGTCCACGTCGGTCGGCAACCACTACAAGGCGAAGTCGGCGTGGGGCCACACGTACTACTTCTTCCACAAGACCAAGGACCCGCAGATCACGACGAAGATGTCGTACTACCCGGGCCGGGCGCAGAAGTTCGAGTTCGAGGTGTACTACCAGGGCCGCTGGTACCCGGGCGACCCCGAGTACTTCAAGCTGGGCTCCGACGGCGTCTCCAGGATCCGCATCACCGGCAACCACGGCGAGGACGTCGGCTGGCGGTTCCGGGTGCGCTCGTCGTACATCAACGGCTCGTCCGGTGACATCGTGAACTCCACGACGCACGGCGCCTGGAAGTACTTCACGTTCACCAAGTAAGGCTCACCGGGCGGCCTGGAGCCGGCCCAGCTGCCGCTGGACGCTCTCCAGCGCGCCGCGCCGGCGCCCCGGCACCCTGAGCCGCAACTCCGCGAGCGCGGGCCCGAGTTCACGGGCCCGCGCCGTGTCCTTGATACGGGTCCACTGGTGGTGGGCGCGGTCCACGGCCGCCTCCACGGCGGGCGCGTCCACCGCCTGCCCGGCGGCCAGCCGCGTCCCGGCCACGGCCAGCCAGGCCCGGCAACTGCGCACCGGGTCCCCCGCGAACATCGCCAGATCGGCCCGCACCTCGCTCCAGTGCAGCGCCTGCTCGGAAGCGGCGCCGTACCCCCGCACCGCCTCCGCCTCGTACCGGGCGGCCATGGCGTCGGCCTCGGCGTGCCGCCCGGCGCGCACGGCGGCACTGATGACGGCGTGCGGGTCCTCAGGTCGGGCGGCGGGGGGAGGGGCGGGGAAGGCCGCGGGGAAGGGGGCGGGCGAGGCGGGTACGGCATGGCCGCCGGCGTCGGCCAGCAGCAGGTCGCCCTTCGTCTCCTGCGGGATCCGGCCCACCGCTTGCTGGTGCAAGGCGTCCAGCGGGGGCCGGTGGCCGCTGCGCAGCAGGGTGGCCACCGTCTTCATGTACGCCGGTTCCGCCGGGCCCCGCCGTCCCGCCGCCGGGGCGATGCGGCCGTACACGGCGGTGTTCCGGCCGGAGTCGAGACCGCGCTCGGTGACGTATCCCCAGGCCTCGGCGTCCGCGTGCAGGTCCACGACCAGCGCGGTGTCCGCCGCGGAGCGCAGGCGCAGTTCCTCGCGGATCCAGTGCCAGGGCAGCGCGGTGTAGCGGACCGTGGCCGGCGTGGTGCGGGCCAGGGCGAGGTGGGGCAGGTGCTGGCGGCGGTCCAGCTGCAACTGGCCGGTGACGTACACGGTGAGCGGACCGGGGGAGGCCGCGGCGGCCCGCAGCCGGGTGAGGACAGCCTGCGGCTCCAGCGGATCGGCCAGCTCGATGACGTTCGCGGTGCCGGTGCCGGACAGTACGGCGGGGGCGACCGCGGCCAGCACCGGCAGCACACCGGCCGCGTCCACCAGGCGCCCCCGGCCCAGCGGCGCGGCCGCGATCAGCAGCACGGTTCCGGGCATCGTGCCTCCCCCAAGTCACCCTGTGGACCCCGCGACCCCTCCGTACCCGGGGCCCCTGGATCCGCTCTCCAGCCAGCACCGTAACCGCTGCGCCTGCGAATCGGCGCCTCTCCCCGGCGAACACCCCCCTTCACGCCCATCCCCCCGTCCCCGGCAACACCCCGCCGACCCCCGCGCTCGCAGCGCCCCGCCCGTGACTCCACCCCCACCCCGCGCACCAAGGGGTCCCGCGCCCTGCGCACCCCGCGAGCCACCGTGTCCCACGACCCGGCGCCCCCTGCGTCCCGGGCCCCGGCGCCCCGCGAGCCCACATCCCCGTGCACGCCGGGTCCCACCCGCGTTCCGCGCCCGCCACGCGCCGGGTCCCACCTGCGTTCCGCGCCCGCACACACCCGGCTCCACCTGCCCACCCGCCCGCACGCGCCGGACATCCCGCACCTCGCGCGTTCCCGTGCCCGCAAGCCGGGGCGTTCCGCGCGCCCCGGCGACCCCCACCCCCGCCTCACTCACCCCGCAGGGGTCCGCCCCGGTACGCCGTCCGCGCGCGCCGCGTCCCCCGCGCCGGGCGCCTGCCCGTCACCCGGCAGCCGCCGTACCGCGAAGATCGTCGTGTCGTCCTCCAGGCGACCGCCGCTGTGGCGCAGGACGCCGTCGCGGACACGGCGGACCAGGCGGCGCGGCTCGGTGCGACGGGGATCGGCCTTGACCGCGCGGGACACCTCGCGGGCCAGCGGATAGAACTCGCCGGGCTCGTCGCGGGCCTCCGTCACCCCGTCGGTGACCAGCAGCAGCGTCTCGTCGGCGGACAGCCGCGCCCGGTGCACGGGCGGCGGGCCGCCCGCCAGGTCGCCGAGGCCGATCGGCAGCCCGTCGCAGCCGGGCAGCTCACGGACCCCGTGCGGGCCGACGGCGAGCGGGGGCTCGTGACCGAAGTTCACGACGTCGATCGCGTCCGTGGTCCCCCCGGGGAAGGCGATGAGGACGGCGGTGGCGAAGCGGTCGCCGTCGTCCCGGCCGAGCGCGGCCCGGTGGGCGCGGTGCCGCCGCATCCGGGTCTCCAGGCGCTCGGCGACCGTCCTGAGGTCCTTCTCGTGGTACCCCGCCTCACGGAACGTACCGAGCAGCGCGGCCGCGGTCTCCACCGCGCCGAGCCCCTTGCCCTGCACGTCACCGACGAGCACCCGGGTGCCGTGCGGTCCGGGCTGGATGTCGTAGAAGTCGCCGCCCACCCGGGCGTCGACGTCGGCGGCCAGATACACGCCCGCGTGGTCCAGCCCGGCCCAGCGCGGCGGCAGCGGGCGCAGCACGGTGCGCCGGGTGGTCTCGGCGATGTCCCGCATGTGCCCGACGTGCCGTTCCTGGCGCACTCGCACGGCCGCGGCCAGCGTGGCCAGGGCGCCGCCGAGGGCGACGAGGAGGAAGTCGCCGAAGCCGGCCTGGTACTGGTCGGGCCAGGCGCTGTCGACCAGGACGTACGTCACCACGGACAGCACGCTGTAGGCGGCCGTCGTCCACACTCCGCAGATCGCGGCGGCGATGCCCGGGACCAGCACGATCCAGGTGATGATCCGGAACTTCTCGCCGGTGCCGAAGTCCAGCAGGACCACACCGCCGAGCAGCAGCAGGGGCGGCAGCCACGCGACGCTCACCCCGCGGATCCTCAGCAGCGGGCGGCGGCGCCGCTCGTACTCCATCTCCGTCACGGCGGCCGGGCCTCCATGTCCCTCAGCGAACCACGGGAGAGAACGGCACGCATCCGGGCACCCGTCACCCCTCCTGGCCGAGTTGCCAGGCCGTACGCCCCGGTGTGCCCTGGACACGGGGGCGAGAAGAGAGAGGAGTGCCCTCATGGCTCACGCGGCACCCGCGCCCGGCGGAACGTCCCGGCCCGGCCGCACGCCCGAGGCGGAACGCCGGTCGTCCGACCTGGTCCGGCGTTCACCCGACGTCTTCGACGCGCGCACCCACGCGTTCGGCCGGCTGGCCGTCCCGGTCGGGCTGGGGCTCATCTACGGCTACTGGGTGGCGGCCAACAACCGCTTCGGCGGCCCGGTCACCGGCGGGAACCTGCTGCTCGGCTTCGTCAGCGCGCTGGTCTTCGCGGTGCTGTGCGCGGCCCTGCTGGTGCTGGCGCCCCGGATGACGCGGGAGGTGCACGCGCTGCTGTGGACGGCGTTCGTCGGCTGTGCGTTCGGCTTCCTCTACAACCAGAGCGGCAGCCTCTTCCCCACCCAGAGCGCCAGCCAGAGCGGGGACGTGTGGCGGGCGGTGCTGATGTCGCTGCTGGTGTCGGCGGCCACCTTCGCCACCTTCTTCTACCGCTACTACACGCGGGAGGACGCGTTCGGACGCCGGATCCGCTGACATTGGCGGCGCCGCGACGCGCTGTGCCCGCGCGGGTGCGCGTGGGCCCCGGCCGGCCGGCCGGGGCCCACGCACTCCCCTGTCCCCAGTGGCCCACCTCGGCCACTTCCTTCTCCTCAGCACCAGGAAACACCCGTTCGGGTGAACCCTCCACCGGAGAGCGCCCGAACGCAGTCCTCCCGCTCGCGCTCCGGCCCCGCCGGCCCTTGCCTGGAAGCGTGCCCTCACGCCTCAGGAGCGCCCTGTCGGCCGTGCTGATCGCCCTGTCCTGCCTCCTCGTGCCGTTCGGCGCGCTGGCGGCCTGGGCGGCGTACGGGCTCGCCGACACGGGCCGGTACGTCACCGCGATGGCGCCGCTCGCCGCCGACCCGGCCGTGCGGGAGGCCGTCGTGGACACGGTCGGCGACGGCATCCTGCGGGCGGTCGACGAGCATCTGGACGTCCGCCCGGTGCGCGGCTCGGTCCGGCCGTTCGTGCACGACGCGGTGCGCTCCTTCACCCAGACCCGCGCCTTCCGGCTGGCCTGGGACACCGGCAACCGGATCACCCACGACGCCGTCCTGCGCGCCCTGCGCGGGGAGGACGAGCGGGCCGTCACCGTCGACCTGGCCCCCGTCACCGCCCAGGTCAAACGCCAGCTCACCCGGGACCACGTGCCGCTCGCCGCGCGCATCCCGGTGGAGCACACCGAGGTCCCCGTGCTCCCGGCGGACCGGCTGACCGCGCTCCGGAAGGGGTACCACGTGCTCGAAATCGCCGGCTTCTGGCTGCCGGTGGCGGCCGTCGCCTTCGCCGTCGGCGGGATCGCGCTCGCCGTCCACCGGCGCCGGGCCGTCGCCGCGACCGCCCTGGGCACGGCCCTGGGCGGCGCCCTGCTCGTCGTCGCCCTGGCCGTCGGCCGGAACCTGACCCTGGCCGACCTGCCCGCCGGGGTGTCCCACCCGGCGGCGGGCGCCGTCTACGACGCCCTGACCGGCACCCTGCGCACGGTCGCCTGGCTGCTGCTGGGCCTCGGCCTGGCGGTCGCCCTCGCCGTCCGGCTCACCCGCCACCACCGCCCGCCCCGCCCCGCGCGACGCCGGCGAGCGTCACCGCCCCCCACCCCGACCGCCCCACCGGCACCGACCCGAGCCCAGGCCTGACCGCGTCCCACACCCGAAGTCCCGTCAGATCCCCCTGACCACCCCCCACGCCCAACCACCCGATCACCGCGCTCACCCGCCCGCCCCACCCCGCGCCACCCCGGCGAGCGTCTCCAGCGCCCGTCCCAGCCGCCCCTCCGACACCGAGCCGAGTCCGAGTCTGACCGCGTCCGGTGTCCGGCTCGGGTCGACGCTGAAGGCCGTGCCCGGGGTGACGGCGATGCCGTGCGACCGGGCGGCGGCCGTGAAGGTGTCGGCCCGCCAGGGCGCGGGTAGCTCCCACCAGGCGAAGTAGGCGGCCGGGTCGGACCGTACGGCGAACCCGGCCAGTTTCTCGGCGACCAGCCGCTGCCGGCGCCGCGCGTCCTGCCGTTTCGCGGCGACCAGCCGGTCCACCGTGCCGTCGCCGAGCCAGCGCACGGCCGCCTCCAGCGCGAAGGAGCCCGCGCTCCACCCGCCGGAGCGGACGGCCCGCGCCACCGCCTCCGCGCGGTCCTCCGGTACGACGGCGAAGCCGACGGTGAGACCGGGCGCGACCCGCTTGGACAGGCTGTCGACGAGGTGGACCAGGCCGGGCGCCAGCGCGGCGAGCGGGGGCGTGCCGCCGGTGTCGAGGAAGGCCCAGATCCGGTCCTCCACCACCGGTGTCCCCAGCCTGTGGACACAGTCCGCCAGTTCCCGCAGCCGCCCGGCGCCGATCGTGCGCGAGGTCGGGTTGTGCAGGGCGGGCTGGAGGTAGAGCGCGGACAGCGGGGCGCTGCGGTGGGCGGCGGCCACCGCCTTCGGCAGCGGCCCCTCCGCGTCCGTGGCGAGCGGGACGAGGACCAGGCCGAGGCGCGCCGCGATCTCCTTGACCAGCGGATACGTCAGCGGTTCCACCCCGACCCGGCCACCGGGCCGGACCAGTGCGGCGAGGGTGGCGGCGATGGCCTGGCGGGCGTTGCCGGTGAACAGGATCCGCTCCGGGCCGGTCCGCAAGCCGTTCCGGGCGAGCAGGGCGGCGACCGCCTCCCGCGCCTGAGGGGTGCCCGCCGCCGGGGCGGGCCGCAGCGCCTGGCCGAGCGCGTCCGGCCGCAGCAGCGAGGTGAGGGCCGGGGCCAGCAGCTCGGCCTGCCCGGGCACGGAGGGGTAGTTCAGCTCCAGGTTGACGAGCGGGACGCCGGCGGCCTCGGTCAGGGCGATCCCCGGCTGCCCGTCCGGCGCGGTCGCCCGCACGAACGTGCCGCGTCCGACCTCGCCCACCACCAGCCCCCGGCGCACGAGTTCGGCGTAGACCCGCCCGGCCGTCGAGGGCGCGATGCCGTGCCGGCGCGCGAACGCCCGCTGGGGCGGCAGCCGTTGGCCGGGCCGCAGCCGCCCGCCGGTGATGTCGGCGGCGATCCGGTCGGCGATGCGCCGGTAGTCGTCCACAACTCCCCCTGTTCCCGGACCCGTTGGATTGCACCGAGGGCAAAGATCTTATTGCACCGAGCAAGGGCGGCGCCCTAGGGTCGTTGCCATGCCCTCCTTCCTCGCATTCGAGGACAAAGACCCCGGAATCGCCTCCCGGGTTCCCCTCGTCCTCGTCCACGGCCACCCCTTCGACCGCACGATGTGGCAGCCGCAGCTCACCGAGTTCGCCGCCACCCGCCGGGTGATCGCCCCCGACCTGCGCGGCTACGGCGCCTCCCCCGTGACCCCCGGCAAGGTCCCGCTCGCCCGCCACGCCGAGGACATCGCGGACCTCCTGGACGACCTGGGCGTGGACACCTTCGTCCTCGCCGGCCTGTCCATGGGCGGCCAGATCGCCATGGAGTGCGCCGCCCGCCTCGGCGACCGGATCCGGGGCCTCGTCCTCGCCGACACCTTCCCCGAGGCCGAGACCCCCGAGGGCCGGAGAAGCCGCGAGGCCATGGCCGGCCGGCTGCTCGCCGAGGGCATGCGCGGCTACGCCGACGAGGTGCTGGAGAAGATGGTCGCCCCCTACGCCGACCCCGAGGTCAAGGCCCACGTGCACCGCATGATGACGGCCACCTCCCCGCAGGGCGCCGCCGCCGCGCTGCGCGGCCGGGCCGAACGCCCCGACTACCGCGCCCTGCTGGCGGAGCTGCCCGTGCCCGCCCTCGTCCTGGTCGGCGCCGACGACACCTACACCCCGGTCGCCGTCGCGGAGGCGATGCACGCTGCCCTCCCCGACTCCGTCCTGCACGTCGTCGAGGGCGCCGCCCACCTGCCCAACCTGGAACGGCCCGAGGAGTTCAACCGCGCGCTCGCGACGTTCCTGGCGCGGCTGGACGGCTGACCGGGACACCGCGCCCACGGGACGCCGGCGTGCGCCCACGGGCGCGGACCGTGTGCCGACGGGCCCGAACCGTGCACCGACGGGCCCGATCCGCATGGATCAACCCGGTGATAATGGGCGCATGTCCCGAGAGTTCCCGATCAGCCTCACGCCTCCCGACTGGCTGGTCCGGAACCTCAAACCCCAGCAGGCCCCCGTCAACCGGGCCGCCGTGGGCCGCGCCGCCCTCGCCATGGCCCTGCCCCTGGCGCTGGGCCTCGCCGCCGGGCGCCCGGCCTACGGCGCCCTCGCCTCCATGGGCGCTCTGTCCGGCGTCATCGGCGACACCGCCGACGCCTACCGCATGCGCGTCCTCAACATCGCCGTACCGCAGCTCTTCGGCGCGGTCGGCGTGACCCTGGGCACCCTGGTCTACGGGCACGGCTGGTACGCGGTGGCCGCGGTCACCGGGGTCGCCCTGGTCTCCGGCATGATCTCCACGATCGGCGCGGTCGCCTCGGTCTCGGGCCTGCTCCTGCTGCTGAACTGCGTGATCGGCGCGGGCCTCCCGCTCCCCTCCCCCTGGTGGCTGGCCCCGGCCCTGCTGACCGGCGGCGGCCTCCTCGTGCTCGCCCTCGGCCTGCTCGCCTGGCCGCTGCGCGCGGGCGTACCCGAACGGGCCGCGGTCGCGGCCACGTACCGCAGGGTCGCCACCCTCCTCGCCACCGCCGGCACCGACCGCACCGAGGAGTACGAGGAGACCCGCCGTGCCGTCACCCAATCCCTGAACGAGTCCTACGACCTGATCCTGGCCCGGCGCGCCCGCCACCACGGCCGCAGCCCGGACCTCACCCGCCTCCTCGCCCAGCTGAACGCGATCACCCCGGTGATCGAGGCGGCCCCCGCGGCCCATCTGGCGGCGCGCCCGCTCCCGCCGCAGGTCCCGGAAGCCCTCCACCGCCTGGCCGACGCCGTCGCCTCCGGAACGAGCACCCTCGCACTCCCGCACCTCCCCGTGCCCACCACGGAGACGGCCCGCGCGGTGGACCACGCCCTGCGCCACACCGCCGAGGTCGTCAACGCCCCCGACGTGGACCCCCGGGGCATCGACGACCGCCTGGGCCGACCCGCCGCCCTCGGCATCCGCACCGCCCGCGCGGCCCGCAACGTCGTGCTGTCCGCCAACTCCTGGCGCTACGGCGTACGGCTCGCCGTCTGCATCGGCATCGCGCAGGCCCTGGTCTCCCTGATCCCCGTCCCGCGCTCCTACTGGGTCGCCCTGACCATCACCTTCGTCCTCAAGCCCGACTTCGGCTCGGTCTTCTCCCGCGCCCTGCTGCGCGCACTCGGCACGGTCGCCGGCCTGCTGATCGCGGCGGTGGTGCTGGCCGAGGTCCCGCTGGGCTGGTGGCACGTCCCCGTCCTCTTCCTCCTGGCCCCCCTCATCCCGGCCCTCACCCCCCGGGGCTACGGCTACCAGACGGCCGCCATCACCCCGGTGATCCTCATCCTGTCCGACGTCCTCAACCACCAGGGCACGGCCCTGCTGGTGCCCCGGCTGGCCGACTCCCTCCTGGGCTGCGCCATCGCCCTGACCGCTGGCTATCTCCTGTGGCCCGAGAGCTGGCACACCCGGGTCGGCGACCGCCTCGCCGACGCGGTGGCCGACACGGCCGCGTACGTCGAGGCCGCCTTCGGCCCGCACGCCGACCCGCCCGCCCGGGCCCGCATGCGCCGGCGCCTCTACCGCGACCTGTCCGTCATCCGGACGGAATTCCAGCGG
Organism: Streptomyces sp. NPDC004658; assembly: GCF_040609555.1. Classification (NCBI taxonomy): domain Bacteria; kingdom Bacillati; phylum Actinomycetota; class Actinomycetes; order Kitasatosporales; family Streptomycetaceae; genus Streptomyces; species Streptomyces sp. NPDC004658. Next base: position 251,745 of record NZ_JBEXKG010000001.1, on the reverse strand, counting down.
GCCCTGACCGAACCGCCGCCGACCGGCCGGCGCGCCGCCGCGTGGTGGCCGCTGGTCGTCGCCGTCGAACGGATCGTGGACGCCACGACGGCCGCCCGGGTCCGCGTCCGCCACGGGGCGGCTCCGCCGTCCACGGCCGAGATCGCCCAGGTCACCCTGCAACTGCGGGAGCTGTCGGAGGGCGTACGGAACGCGGAGACCCTCATCGCCGTCCGCACCGACCTGACCGGCCCGGCGGGCAGCGTCCTGGAACCCCTGCGCCAGGAGGTCGCCGCGGCCCGCGCGATCGCGTCCCCGCGCTGACCTCTCCCGCAATCCGGGGCCGCTAACCTTACGTGTCCGTCCTGGCCAGGGATTGACGGCTACACCTCACGAAGGGTTGCGCACATGGGCATTCTCACTCTCCTGCGGAACGCATTCGGCCGCTCACGCAAGGCACGAGCCACCGAGCCGGAGGGTGCGCCCGAGACCCCCGCGCACTCCCCCTCGGTCCCGGAACCCCGCTCCACCCCCACCGAGGAACAGGAACCGGTGGCAGCGGCCGAAGAACACGATCTGGTGGCAGCGGCGTTCGACAAGATCAAAACCCCGGCCCAGCCGACGCCCACCCGGACGGAGGACGCGCCCGAGGAGAAGGCCGAGGAGGCACTCGAGCACCCGGTCACGACCGAGTCCGAGGCCAGGACGGAGCCCGCGGAGAAGCCCGAGCCCGAGCCGGCGGCTGAGCAGAGCGCGCCGGTGGAGGAGCAGCCCACGCAGGAGCCGGCCGACACGCAGACCCCCGAGCCGGAGGCGGAAGGGGAAGCGGAAGCGGCGGCTGACCCCACGCCGGAGGCGGAAGCGGAAGCGGCGGCTGAACCCACGCGGGAGGCTGCCGTGGAAGCGGAGGCCGACGAAGCCGCCGTAGCCGCCGAGGCGACCACCGCCCCGCAGGCCGCCGACGGCGAGGACGCCCCACAGGGGCCACCCGCGGCCGACGACGAGACCCGCACGGGTGGTGCGGGTGGGAACGCGGACGCCGAAGGCGAAGCCGAGGCGGCACCGACTCCGGCACCGACACCGCAGGCGGAAGACAAGCCTCAGCCGGCCGTCCCGCTCACCCGGGTACGGTCCCGCACCCCCGCCCTCACCACCGCCTACAAGGCCGCCGCAGCCACCCTCAAGAAGACCGGCCTCACCGGCACCCGAGCGAAGCTCTACCTCGTGCTCGACCGCTCCGCGAGCATGCGGCCGTACTACAAGGACGGCTCCGCCCAGGCCCTCGCCGACCAGACCCTCGCCCTCGCCGCCCACCTCGACGCGGAGGCCACGGTCCACGTCGTCTTCTTCTCCACGGAGGTCGACGGCACCACCGACCTCACCCTCACCGCGGACCACGAGACGAGGATCGACGACGTCCACGCCGGCCTCGGCCGCATGGGCCGTACCAGCTACCACGCCGCCGTGGAGGCCGTCGTGGCGCACTACGAGAAGAACGCCGCCCCCGGCACCCCCGCCCTGGTCGTGTTCCAGACCGACGGCGCCCCGGACGCCAAGACCCCCGCCACCCAGTCCCTCACCGAGACGGCGACCCGCCACCCCGCCCTCTTCTTCTCCTTCGTCGCCTTCGGCGACCACGACAACAAGGCCTTCGACTACCTCCGCAAGCTGAAGACCGGCAACACGTCGTTCTTCCACGCGGGCCCGGCCCCGCGCGAGCTCACCGACGCGGAGCTGTACGAGGGCCTGCTGGCCACCTGGCGCCCGTGAGCCCCGGCCGGGGGGTGGACACCCGTCCACCCCCCGAAACGCGGGTGAGTCGATCTTCGGCGGCCCAGTAGGATTTCGACTTATGGCGGCCACTGGATCCGAGAAGCAGGGTGACAAGGCGTACTACGTCTCCACCCCCATCTACTACGTCAACGACGCTCCTCACCTGGGCCACGCCTACACGACCGTCGCAGGGGACGTGCTCACCCGCTGGCACCGTCAGCGCGGCGAGAAGGTGTGGTACCTCACCGGCACGGACGAGCACGGTCAGAAGATCATGCGCACGGCCGAGGCGAACGGGGTCACGCCCCAGCAGTGGGCGGACAAGCTCGTCACCGAGGCCTGGAAGCCTCTCTGGGAGCACCTGGAGATCGCGAACGACGACTTCATCCGCACCACGCAGAAGCGGCACACCGACCGCGTCCAGGAGTTCGTGCAGGACCTGTACGACAAGGGCGAGATCTACAAGGGCGGCTACGAGGGCCCGTACTGCGTCGGCTGCGAGGAGTACAAGCTCCCCGGTGAGCTGCTCGACGGCGAGGGCGAGTACGCGGGCCAGAAGCTCTGCCCGATCCACAAGAAGCCGGTGGAGATCCTCAGCGAGGAGAACTACTTCTTCAAGCTGAGCGAGTACACCGACAAGCTCCTCGCCCACTACGAGGCCAACCCGGACTTCATCCAGCCGGAGTCCGCGCGCAACGAGGTCGTGAACTTCGTCCGCCAGGGCCTCCAGGACCTCTCCATCTCCCGTTCGACCTTCGACTGGGGCATCCCGATCCCCTGGGACGACAAGCACGTGATCTACGTGTGGGTCGACGCGCTGCTGAACTACGCCACGGCGGTCGGCTACAACGAGAACCAGGAGAAGTTCGAGGCCACCTTCCCCGCCGACGTCCACCTCGTCGGCAAGGACATCCTCCGCTTCCACGCGGTGATCTGGCCCGCCATGCTGATGGCCCAGGGCCTCCCGCTCCCCGGCAGGATCGCGGCCAACGGCTGGCTGATGGTCGGCGGCGAGAAGATGTCGAAGTCCAACCTGACCGGCATCAAGCCGCAGGACCTCACCTCGCACTTCGGCGTGGACGCCTACCGCTGGTACTTCCTGCGGGCCATCGCCTTCGGCCAGGACGGCTCCTTCTCCTGGGAGGACTTCTCCGCCCGGTACACCTCCGAGCTGGCCAACGACTTCGGCAACCTCGCCTCCCGCGTGGCCGCCATGGTCGGCAAGTACTTCGGCGGCACGCTGCCGGAGTCGACCGCCGACGGCGAGGCGGAGAAGGCGATCCACGACGGCCTGGCGAAGGCCGTGGCCGAGGCGGACCGCCGCATCGGCGAGGAGCTGGACTTCCAGGGCGGCATCCTGGCCGTCTTCGACTTCGTCAAGCAGGTCAACGGCTACATCACGGAGCAGGAGCCGTGGAAGGTGGCCAAGGACGACTCCGAGGAGGGCAGGGCCCGCCTCGCGACGATCCTCTACACGGCCGCTGAGGCCCTCCGGGCGGTGGCCGTGCTGCTGAACCCGGTCATGCCGGAGACCTCGCAGAAGCTCTGGGACTCCCTGGGCGCGGAGGCGGGCCTCGGCGCGCTGGCCGAGCAGCGGGTCCAGGAGGCGGGCGAGTGGGGCAGGCTGCCGGCGGGCTCCACGATCACCAAGGGCGCGGTCCTCTTCCCGCGTCTGGAGGAGAAGCCGGCCGCCTGAGCCGTGGTCACGAGCGGAAGGGTCCGGGAAGCACGCGCTTCCCGGGCCCTTCCGCCTCACACGGCGGTCACTTCAGCACGCCCGCGCCGGTCGTGTTCGCGTTGCCGCTGCCCGCGACGGAGCCGGTGCCGTCGCCGCCGCCCCGGGGAAAGTTGCCGCTCGTCTCGCATCGGGGCCGGGAAGCCGTAAGGATCTTCCCGTGGACATCCCCGAACCCCATCGCCGGCTCCTCGCCGACGTCGTCGCCGCGGGCGGCCCGTACGGCCTGGTCCTGGCCGGCGGCTACGCCCTCCAGGCGCACGGACTGCTCCGCCGCCCCCACGCCAACCTGGACTTCGCCACCGAGAGCGCCGAGGCCATGGAGCACATCGCCGCTGCCGTCGGCGCCGCCCTGGAGGCGCGGGGACGGCGGGTGCGGACCGGTGCGGTGACCGCGCGCACCGCGCAGCTGGAGGTCACGGACCCGCCGACCGGCGAGCCGTGCGCGCTCGCGCTGCACAAGGAGGCGTTCTGGCAGCCGCCGGAACTGACCGGGTACGGCCCGGCGCTCTCCCTGGCGGACGCCGTCGGCACCAAGATCCGCGCCCTGTACGACCGGGGCGCGGCCGTCGACCTGATCGACGCGCAGGCCTGCGCGGCCCGCTTCTCCCTGCCCGGCCTGGAGGAACTCGGCCGCCGGCACGCCCATGACCCGTTCGACCTGCCGACCCTCCAGTCCCGGCTGACGGGCACGGAGTTCTACTCCGACGGGGACTTCCTCCGCCACGGCCTGGACGAGGCCCGGACCGTCGCCCTGCGCGCCTGGGCCCAGCACTGGTCCGACGACATCGCCGAGCGGCTGCTGGAGGAGGGCGCGTCCCCGGACGCCGAGACCGACGAGCAGGGCGACTGAGCCGGGTCAGCTCCCGTCGTGTGTCTCGTCCGGGGCCTACGCCCAGGGTGAGCCGGGCCCGGACACCGCGCGATGTGCCTCCGGTCGTACGACAGGCCGTAGGGACGCCACCTGTCACCGGGCCCGGAGACGGCTGTGCGCACCGATCGTCAAGAGGGAGTCAGGACGGATCGGCGCGCACGGCCGGGACCTACCGGAGGCTTACTTCGGCTGCGGCTTCCGGATGGTCAGGTGCAGCTCGCGCAGGCGGGACTCGTCCAGCTCGGTCGGGGCGCCCATCATCAGGTCCTGGGCGTTGCCGTTGAGCGGGAAGGCGATCGTCTCGCGGATGTTGGGCTCGTCCGCGAGGAGCATGACGATCCGGTCCACACCCGGGGCGATGCCACCGTGCGGCGGGGCGCCGAAGCGGAACGCGCGCAGCATGCCCGCGAACTTCTCCTCGACGGTCTCCCGGTCGTAGCCGGCGATCTCGAAGGCCTTGAGCATGATCTCCGGGTCGTGGTTCCGGATCGCGCCGGAGGACAGCTCGACGCCGTTGCAGACGATGTCGTACTGCCAGCCCAGGATGTCCAGCGGGTCCTGGGTCTGGAGGGCCTCCAGGCCGCCCTGCGGCATCGAGAAGGGGTTGTGGGAGAAGTCGATGGCGCCGGTCTCCTCGTCCTTCTCGTACATCGGGAAGTCGACGATCCAGCAGAAGCGGAAGACGCCCTCCTCGAAGTGACCCGCGCGCTTGGCCGCCTCCACGCGCACCGCGCCCATGATCTTCGAGACCTCGTCGTACTCGCCCGCGCCGAAGAAGACGGCGTGGCCGGGGGCCAGGGACAGGCGCTTGGTCAGCTCGGCGACGTTCGCCTCGGTGAGGAACTTCGCGATCGGGCCGGACAGCGAGCCGTCCTCGGCCACGCGCACCCAGGCCAGGCCCTTGGCACCCTGCTCGACGGCGTACTCACCGAGCTGGTCGAAGAACTTGCGGGGCTGCGCGGAGACGTCCGGCACCGGCAGCGCGCGCACGTGCTTGCCCGCGAAGGCCTTGAACTCCGAGCCCTCGAAGACGTCGGTGATGTCCACCAGCTCCAGCTTGGCGCGCAGGTCCGGCTTGTCGGAGCCGTACTTCAGCATCGCCTCGCGGAACGGGATGCGCGGGAACGGAGAGGTGACGTGACGGCCGCCGCCGAACTCCTCGAACAGCTCCGTCATGAGCTTCTCGATCGGCTGGAAGACGTCCTCCTGCTCGACGAAGCTCATCTCGACGTCGAGCTGGTAGAACTCGCCGGGCGAACGGTCGGCGCGGGCGTCCTCGTCACGGAAGCAGGGCGCGATCTGGAAGTAGCGGTCGAAGCCGGAGATCATCAGCAGCTGCTTGAACTGCTGCGGGGCCTGCGGCAGCGCGTAGAACTTGCCCGGGTGCACACGGGAGGGCACCACGTAGTCGCGGGCGCCCTCGGGGGAGGTGGCGGACAGGATCGGCGTCGCCATCTCGTTGAAGCCCATCGCCGCCATCTTCTGGCGCATCGCGGAGATCACGGCCGTACGCAGCATGATGTTGCGGTGCATGCGCTCGCGGCGCAGGTCCAGGAAGCGGTACTCCAGGCGCCGCTCCTCGTTGACCCCGTCCTCGGTGTTGATGGTGAAGGGCAGGGGCTGCGCCGCGCCGAGCAGTTCCACCTCGGCGACCTCGACCTCGATCTCGCCGGTGGGCAGGTCGGGGTTCACGTTCTCGGTTCCACGTGAAACAACGCGGCCGTCGACTCGGACCGAGGACTCCTTGGAGATCTTGTCCAGGGCCTCGTACGCCGGGGTGCCCGGGCGCGCGACCAGCTGCGTGATGCCGTAGTGGTCACGGAGATCGATGAAGAGGATGCCGCCCAGGTCGCGCCGATTGTGCAGCCAGCCACTCAGCCGGACGTCGGTGCCGACGTCAGAGGCGCGGAGCTGGCCGCAGGTGTGGGACCTGTACCGATGCATCGTCGTTCATCCAGTCTTTGCGGATCGGGTGTCGCCAGGCGGGTACGGCCTAGGCCATCCCAAGGGTACCGGGCACCCCAAGATCGGCTCCCCACCATTACCGCTCCCCCCTCCCGCCCGCCTACGGTGGCAGGCTTCCCTCACCTCTCCCTAAAGTGGGGCAATGCGTACAGGCGAGCCTCTCCCGTCCGTGGGGGACGTCCTCGCCGCCCTCGCCACCGGGCTCTGGCACTGGGACACGGACACCGGTCTGGTCACCGTGGACGCGGAGGCGGCGCGGCTGCTCGGTCTGCCGGCGGAGCGGACCACCCTCACGGAGGCCCAGGCCCGGGCCCGTTTCCATCCGGTCGACTGGAACGAGATCACCGGTGTGGTGCGGCTGGCGGTCGCGGAGGGCACCCTCGCCGAGGTGCGCATCCGGATCATGGACGGGGACGGCAACATCCTGCGGGTCGTCCGCAGCCGGTCGAAGCCGTCCTTCGACCCCGAGCGGCACACGTACGAGCTGATCGGCACCCTCCAGGAGGTGACCGAGCCGGCCCCGGGCACGGCGGCCGGCCGCAGCGCGGTCACCGGGGACTGGCGGCGCTCCCGGGAGGCGTTCCTGCTGGACGCGGGCCGGGCGCTGGCCGAGGCCCGCTCCACGGCGGAGGTGCTGCGGGTCGCGGGCGGCCTGTCGATGCCGGGGTTCTCGCCGGACGGCCTCGTGGTGTTCGGCGTCGAGGGCGACCGGCTCACGTTCATCGGACAGCACGGGCACGCCCCCGCCGACATGGGCCCCTTCTCGAACATGCCCCTGGCCACCGACTACCCGGCGGCCGAGGTCATCCGCACCGGCCGCGCGGTGTACCTGTCCTCGCCCGAGGAGTACCGGGACCGCTACCCGGCGACCTGGCCGCTCGCCCGGCACTTCGGCCGCCGCTCCTGGGCGTTCCTGCCGCTGACGGCCGGCGGACGCACGATGGGCGCGTGGATGGCCGCCTTCGCCTACCCGGTGGCGTTCACCCCCGACGAGCGCGCGGTCCTGACGACGGTCGCCCGGATGCTCGCCCAGGCGCTGTCCCGGGCCGGGGCCGCGGAGTCCGCGCGGGAGCTGACAGAGGGCCTCCAGCGCTCCATGCTGCCGTCGCTCGGCCCGGAGATCCCCGGGATGCGGGTGGCCGCCCGGTACATCCCGACCGGCGGCGGACTCCAGGTCGGCGGCGACTGGTACGACATGATCCCGCTGCCCTCCGGCCGCTTCGCCCTGGTCATCGGGGACGTCCAGGGCCATGACGTGCGCGCGGCCGGGCTCATGGGCCAGCTGCGGATCGCGCTGCGCGCCTACGCCTCCGAGGGGCACCGCCCGGACGCGGTCCTCTCCCGCGCCTCCCGCTTCCTGCACGGCCTCACCCATGCCGCCGGGGAGGACGCGCTGTCCGACCTCCGCTTCGCGACCTGCCTGTACGTGGAGGCCGACCCGCCGACCGGCCGGCTGGAGATCGCCCGCGCCGGGCACCCGGACCCGGTGATCCGGATGGCGGACGGCACGGTGATGACCCGGCCGACCGCGGGCGGGCTCCCGCTGGGCCTCGACCCGGACGCCGACTACCCGACGACGCGGTTCACGCTCGAACCCGGCGAGACGCTGATGCTGTGCACCGACGGCCTGATCGAGACCGGCGGGCACGATATGGAGAGCGGCTGGCGCCGGCTGCGCGAGATCCTGGAGGACCACGAGGGCGACCTGGAGTCGCTGGCCGACGCGCTGGTGCAGGGTGTGCACGGGCCGTCCTCGCACCACACCACCGGCCCGCTGGCCGACCGCCGCGAGGACGACATCGCCCTGCTGCTGCTGTGCCGGCCCGGTGATGGCTGCGGGCGCGGCGACGCCGTCGCGGTCCGGCCGACGGTGCGGCGCACGCTGCTGTCGGTGGCGCAGGACGAGCCGGAGCGGATCGCCGAGGCCCGCCAGCACCTGCGCGGGCTGCTGCACGACTGGGCGTCGGCCGAGCAGGTGGACTCGGCGGTGCTGCTGGTCTCCGAGATGGTCACCAACGTGCTGGTGCACACGGACGCCGACGCGCTGCTGCTCGCCGAGGTCATGGGCGAGGGTCCCGGGCGGCGGCTGCGGGTGGAGGTCTTCGACACGGGCGACGACCTCCCGCACAAGCGCCGCCCCGGCGAACTGGCCTCCTCCGGGCGCGGCCTGATGCTGATCGGACTCCTCGCGGACGGCTGGGGGGTGGACCCGCGGGGCGAGGGCAAGAGCATCTGGTTCGAGCTCTACGAGCCGGGGGGTTCCGGGGCCGACGCCCCGGAGGAGGTGGCCTGACGCCCCCGCAGCTCCTGGACGGCCCCGAAGGCCGCCGCGGTCAGCGGGACCGCGAGGAGCATGCCGAGGATGCCGGCGACGGAGGCGCCCGCGGTGATCGTCAGCAGGACGGCGGCCGGGTGCATCTGCACGGTCCGGCTCTGGATCACCGGTTGCAGCACGTGCCCTTCCAGCACCTGCACCGCGAGCACGACCCCGAGCGCCCACAGCGCGATGACGAAACCCCGGTCGGCCAGGGCGACCAGCACGGCCACCGCCCCGGAGATGAAGGCGCCAAGGTAGGGGATGTAGGCACCGACGAAGACGAGCGCCCCGAGCCCGATCGCTCCGGGCACCCGGAGGATCAGCAGGCCGACGGTGATGCACACGGCGTCGATGAGCGCGATGAGGGTCGTACCGCGCATGAACCCCTCCACCGCGGCGAAGGACCGCCGGGCGATGGCTTCCAGGAGCCCGGCGCTGCCGCCGGGCGCGAGTGATCGCAGGGTGGCCACGGCGCGGTGGGAGTCGCGCAGGAAGAAGAAGACGAGCAGCAGGGCGAGCACGGCCATGGCGATGGACTCGGCGACGACGCTGACGCCGCTGACGACGTTGGACGCGGCGGTGCCGCCGAACTTGCCCAGCCATTCCCGGGCGTTGGTGGCGAGGTCGTCCAGACTCGTCCCCGCGGCGCCGAAGTGCCGTGCGACCCCCTTGGCCGCGGTCCGCAGCGAGGCGAGGATCTCCGCGCCGGTGTCGACGAGCGCGGTGACCACGATGTACACGGCGCCGCCGACGACGGCCACCACGGCGACGCAGGTGAGCCCGGCCGCCACCGACGCCTGCACTCCCGCCCGCACCAGCCGCCGGTACAGCGGCCGGAGCAGGGCGGTGCCGAGCAGGGCGAGCAGCACCGGCGTGACGGCCGTACGGAACTCCGCGCACAGCCGCACCCCGACCCACCCGACCCCGGCGGCGAGCAGCAGCACGGCACACCAGGCGGCGAACCGGCGGACGGCAACAGGGAGGAACTGCACGCGTCCAGCGGATCACGCGGCGCCGGTACTGTCCTGCGAGCGGGTCCGGGCGGGTGACGAAACGCCGGCCCCGGCCGAGGTACGGCCGGGGTCGTGAGGGGGAGCAGGCGGCGCCGACGGGTCGCCGGCGGGCCGGCGCCGTCACCGGATAGCCGTCAGATGCCGCCCTCGGACATGCCGTGGACCGCCGGGACGCTGCCGAGGCGGCCCTTCTGGAAGTCCTCGAAGGCCTGCATCAGTTCTTCCTTGGTGTTCATGACGAACGGGCCGTAGTGGGCCATCGGCTCCCGGATGGGCTGTCCGCCGAGGAGGACGACCTCCAGGTCCGGGGTGTGCGCGTCCTGCTTCTCGTCGGCGCGGACGGTGAGCGAGGAGCCGGCGCCGAAGACGGCGGTCTGGCCCAGGTGGATCGGGCGGCGCTCCGCACCGACGCTGCCGCGGCCCGCGAGGACGTACGCCAGACCGTTGAAGTCCTCCCGCCAGGGCAGGGTGATCTCGGCGCCCGGGGCGAGGGTGGCGTGGATCATCGTGATCGGGGTGTGGGTGATGCCGGGGCCCTGGTGGCCGTCCAGCTCACCGGCGATCACGCGCAGCAGCGCGCCGCCGTCGGGGCTGGTGAGCAGCTGGACGTTGCCGCCGCGGATGTCCTGGTAGCGCGGGGCCATCATCTTGTCCTTGGCGGGGAGGTTCACCCACAGCTGCAGGCCGTGGAAGAGGCCGCCGGACACGACGAGGGACTCCGGCGGAGCCTCGATGTGCAGCAGGCCGGAGCCCGCGGTCATCCACTGGGTGTCGCCGTTGGTGATGGTGCCGCCGCCACCGTTGCTGTCCTGGTGGTCGAAGACGCCGTCGATGATGTAGGTGACGGTCTCGAAGCCGCGGTGCGGGTGCCAGGGGGTGCCCTTGGGCTCGCCGGGCGCGTACTCCACCTCGCCCATCTGGTCCATCATGATGAACGGGTCGAGGTGGCGGTAGTTGATCCCCGCGAACGCCCGGCGCACCGGGAAGCCCTCGCCCTCGTACCCGCTCGGGGCGGTCGTGACGGCGAGCACGCGGCGTGCCACGGCGTCGGCGGGAGCGGTCACACGGGGCAGCGTCAACGGGTTCTCGACGGTCACTGCAGGCATGGTGGGTACCTCCTTGGTACGCCCACTTTAGTTGAGCGTTGAACTTCTTGCCACCCAGAACAGAGAAAACCCGGAGGGCATTCCCTCCGGGTTCACCGTGCGTGGGCGTAGCGGCAAGGGCGTCTAGCCGTACATGCGGCGCATCGCGAAGTCGACCATCTGCTCGACCGCCTTCGCGTCGAAGACCATCCGGTGCTCGCCCTCCATGTCCAGGACGAAGCCGTAGCCGGTCGGCAGCAGGTCGATCACCTCGGCACCCGTGATGACGAAGTACTTGGACTCCTTGCCCGCGTACCGGCGCAGTTCCTTGAGCGAGGTGAACATCGGGATCACCGGCTGCTGGGTGTTGTGCAGGGCCAGGAAGCCGGGGGTGTCGCCGCGCGGGCAGTACACCTTCGACGTGGCGAAGATCTGCTGGAAGTCCTCGGCGGACATCTGCCCGGTCGTGAAGGCGCGCACCGCGTCCGCGAGCGAGGGCGGCGACGGCTCCGGGTAGAGCGGCGGCTGCTGGCCGTACCCGCCGACACCACCCGGCATCTGCTGCTGCGACGAGGCGTACTGCTGCTGGGCAGCACCCCCGTCCATGGGCTGGCCGTATCCGTACATGCGCGCAAGCGTACCGAGAGCGGGGGCGGGGGTGGGCGCGGGGGAAATACACGGAGGGATACCGGGCGGTCACCCGTCTTCCGCCGCGCACCGGCAGGAAGGGCGGCCTGTTCACGGGCACGGCGGAGTAGACCCTTCTCACATTGGCCCGGTAGGGGTTGCTTCTTATTACCGGCGGGTAGCATCATCGTAGCTACTTGTTGGTACGTGAACTAGGTGCGAGGAGCAAGTGCCTCGCCGATCCCTCAACGGAGCCGTCGCCATGGGGCACTACAAGTCGAATCTCCGCGACATCGAGTTCAACCTCTTCGAAGTACTGGGGCGCGACAAGGTGTACGGCACCGGCCCGTTCGAGGAGATGGACGTCGAGACCGCCAAGAGCGTCCTGGAGGAGCTGACCCGCCTCTCCGAGAACGAGCTGGCCGAGTCCTTCGCCGACGCCGACCGCAACCCGCCCGTCTTCGACCCGGAGACCAACACCGCGCCCGTCCCGGCGTCCTTCAAGAAGAGCTACCAGGCCTTCATGGACTCCGAGTACTGGCGGCTCGGCCTGCCCGAGGAGATCGGCGGCACCACCTCGCCGCGCTCCCTGATCTGGGCCTACGCCGAGCTGATCCTGGGCGCCAACCCGGCCGTGTGGATGTACTCCTCCGGCCCCGCGTTCGCCGGCATCCTCTTCGAGGAGGGCAACGAGGTCCAGAAGCACATAGCGAAGATCGCCGTGGAGAAGCAGTGGGGCTCCACGATGGTGCTCACCGAGCCCGACGCGGGCTCCGACGTGGGCGCCGGCCGCACCAAGGCGATCCAGCAGGAGGACGGCTCCTGGCACATCGAGGGCGTGAAGCGCTTCATCACCTCGGGTGAGCACGACATGTCGGAGAACATCCTCCACTACGTGCTCGCGCGTCCCGAGGGCGCCGGCCCCGGCACCAAGGGCCTGTCCCTCTTCCTCGTCCCGAAGTACCTCTTCGACTTCGAGACCGGCGAGCTGGGCGAGCGCAACGGCGTCTACGCCACCAACGTCGAGCACAAGATGGGCCTGAAGGCCTCCAACACGTGCGAGATGACCTTCGGCGACAAGCACCCCGCCAAGGGCTGGCTGATCGGCGACAAGCACGACGGCATCCGCCAGATGTTCCGCATCATCGAGTTCGCCCGCATGATGGTCGGCACGAAGGCGATCTCCACGCTGTCCACCGGCTACCTCAACGCGCTGGAGTACGCCAAGGAGCGCGTCCAGGGCCCGGACCTGGCCAACTTCATGGACAAGACCGCGCCCAAGGTCACCATCACCCACCACCCCGACGTGCGCCGCTCGCTGATGACGCAGAAGGCGTACGCCGAGGGCATGCGCGCCCTGGTGATGTACACCGCCTCGGTCCAGGACGCCATCCAGATCAAGGAGGCGAACGGCGAGGACGCCTCCGCCGAGCACGCCCTGAACGACCTGCTCCTGCCGATCGTCAAGGGCTACGGCTCCGAGAAGGCCTACGAGCTGCTCGCCCAGTCCCTGCAGACCTTCGGCGGCTCCGGCTTCCTCCAGGAGTACCCGATCGAGCAGTACATCCGGGACTCCAAGATCGACACCCTGTACGAGGGCACCACGGCGATCCAGGGCCAGGACTTCTTCTTCCGGAAGATCGTCCGCAACCAGGGCGCCGCGCTGAACTCCCTCGCCGAGGACATCAAGAAGTTCCTGGCGCTCGGCACCGGCGGCGAGGAGCTGGCCGGCGCCCGCGAGCACCTGGCCAAGGCGGCCGTGGAGCTGGAGGCGATCGTCGGCCTGATGCTGACCGACCTCGCCGCCACCGAGCAGGACACCAAGAACATCTACAAGGTCGGCCTGAACACCACCCGCCTGCTCATGGCCTCCGGTGACGTCGTCGTCGGCTACCTGCTGCTGAAGGGCGCCGCGATCGCCGCCGAGAAGCTGGCCACGGCCTCGGCGAAGGACAAGGCCTTCTACACCGGCAAGATCGCCGCGGCGAAGTTCTTCGCGGCGAACGTCCTGCCGGGCGTCACGCTCGCCCGCAAGGTCGCCGCGGGCGTCGAGCTGGACCTGATGGAGCTGGACGAGGCGGCCTTCTAGGCGGCCCGTCCGGACCTTCCGGACGTCCCCGTCGATTCCTCTCGCACGGGCCCGCTCCTTACCGGGAGCGGGCCCGTGCACGTCGTTAAGGTGAATCCATGAGCGCACCTGCCCGCTTCGACCGCGGCCACACCGACGACCTGATGTCCTTCCTGGCGGCGAGCCCGACGCCGTACCACGCCGTGGCGAACACCGCCGCACGGCTGGAGAAGGCGGGCTTCCGGCAGGTGTCGGAGACGGACGCCTGGGACGGGACGTACGGCGGCAAGTACGTGCTGCGCGGCGGCGCGATCGTGGCCTGGTACGTGCCGGAGGGTGCCGAGCCGCACACCCCCTTCCACATCATCGGTGCGCACACCGACTCCCCGAACCTCCGGGTCAAGCCGCGCCCGGACAGCGGGGCGCACGGCTGGCGCCAGGTCGCCGTCGAGATCTACGGCGGCCCGCTGCTGAACTCCTGGCTGGACCGGGACCTGGGCCTGGCCGGCCGGCTGAGCCTGCGCGACGGCTCCTCGGTCCTGGTCGACGTGGACCGGCCGCTGCTGCGGGTGCCGCAGCTCGCCATCCACCTGGACCGTTCGGTCAGCTCGGAGGGGCTCAAGCTCGACAAGCAGCGGCACCTCCAGCCGGTGTGGGGCCTCGGGAACGAGGTGCTGGACGGCGATCTCATCGGCTTCCTGGAGCAGGAGGCCGGGCTGGTGGCGGGCTCGGTGACCGGCTGGGACCTGATGACGTACCCGGTGGAGCCGCCCGCCTACCTCGGCCGGGACCGCGAGCTGGTCGCCGGTCCGCGCATGGACAACCTGCTGTCCGTGCACGCCGGTGCCGCCGCCCTCGCCGCCGCGGCGACCTCCGGCGCGGCGCTCACCCGCATCCCGGTGCTGGCCGCCTTCGACCACGAGGAGAACGGCTCGCAGTCGGACACCGGCGCGGACGGCCCGCTCCTCGGAACCGTCCTGGAGCGCTCGGTCCTCGCACGCGGCGGGTCGTTCGAGGACCGCGCCCGCGCCTTCGCCGGAACCGTCTGCCTGTCCTCCGACACGGGTCACGCCGTGCACCCCAACTACGCCGAGCGGCACGACCCGACGCACCACCCGCGGGTCAACGGCGGCCCGATCCTCAAGGTCAACGTCAACAACCGCTACGCCACGGACGGTTCGGGGCGCGCGGTGTTCGCCGCGGCCTGCGAGAAGGCCAACGTCCCCTTCCAGAGCTTCGTCTCCAACAACTCCATGCCGTGCGGCACCACCATCGGCCCGATCACCGCGGCCCGGCACGGCATCCGCACGGTCGACATCGGCGTGGCGATCCTCTCCATGCACAGCGTCCGTGAACTGTGCGGCGCCGACGACCCGTTCCTGCTCGCGAACGCCCTGACCGCCTTCCTGGAGGGCTAGTCGGGGCCTCGCCGGGTACCCGGACGGCACCGGAGATTCCGGAACCAGAAGGGGAGGCGAGGTCTCATGGGTCTCGGCGGATGCATCATCCTCATCGCCGTGGGGGCCATTCTGACGTTCGCGACCGACTGGCACATGCAGGGCGTGAACCTCACCGTCGTCGGCCTGATCCTCATGGCCGTGGGCCTGATCGGCGTCGCCACGTTCAGCGGCATAGCCCGCCGCCGCCGCGTGGTCGTACCGCCGACGACCCCGGTGGTGGAGGAGGAACCGCGCCACCACCGCGTCGACGGCTACTCGGACGGCTACGGCGTCTGACGGCTGAACCCACCTGTTCCCGAAGGTGGGTTCAGCCGCTCCCGGCGACCGGCCCGCCGGCCGCGCCGCTCAGCCCTGCCCGGGGGCGGTCTCGTCCATCCCCGCCAGCACCAGCGGCAACCGGTCCGCCCCGCCCTCGGTGAGGTGGAGCGGGACGCCCCAGTCCTGCTGGTGGACGTGGCAGGCGGGGTACTCGTTGGCCGGGTCGTCGTCGCAGCTGGCGGCCATCGCGGAGACGTGCAGGACGCCCTCGGTGACCGACGGGTTCAGTTCCAGCTCGCGGGACAGGTCGGTGTCCGCGCCCTCGCCCTTGAGCAGCAGCTCGGGCGGGGTGGCGGAGACCAGCAGCCGGGTCGAGGGGCCGTAGCGCGTGTCGAGCTTCTGGCCGGCCGGGGCCTGGAAGATCACCTCCAGACGCAGACGGCCGGGAGCGACCTCGGTCGCGGCGCGCTGGGTGCGGTGGGCGACCGACGCCACGCGCACCGCCTCCTCCGGCAGCCGCAGCCGGGTCAGCCGGTGCCGGGCCGATTCCACGACCACGATGTCCTCGCCCGCCAGGACGGCGTCGCTGGGCTCGCGCAGGTCGGTGGCGAGCGTGGTGACCTCGCCGGTCGCCGGGTCGTAGCGGCGCAGGGCGTGGTTGTAGGTGTCGGCGACGGCGACCGAGCCGTCCGGCAGGGCCGTCACGCCGAGCGGGTGCTGGAACAGGGCCTGGCCGGCGGCGCCGTCCCGGTGACCGAAGTCGAACAGGCCGGTGCCGACGGCGGTGTGCACCTGCCCGTCGAGGTCGACCCAGCGCAGAGCGCTCGTCTCGGAGTCGGCGAGCCAGAGCCGGTCGGCGGTGGCCGCGAGGCCGGAGGGCTGGGCGAACCAGGCCTCGGCCGCGGGCCCGTCCACCAGGCCCTCGTTGGTGGTGCCCGCCGCCACGGCGACCGTGCGCGCGGCCGGGTCGTAGGTCCACAGCTGGTGGACGCCGGCCATCGCGATCCACACCTTGCCGCCGAAGACCGCCACGTCCCACGGGGAGGAGAGGTCCACCTCACGCGCCGGGCCGGAGGTCGCCGAGCCCTGCCACCACTGCTTGCCGGTGCCCGCCAGGGTGGTCACCTCGCCGGTGACCGGGTCCAGGCGGCGCAGGGCGTGGTTGACGGTGTCGGCGACCACCACCGAACCGTCGTCGAGGAGCGCGAGGCCCTGCGGCTCGTTGAAGGACGCCTCCCGCGGGCCGCCGTCGGCGAATCCGCGCGTGCCGGAGCCGAGGCGCCGCACGACGGTCTCGGCGTCCTCCGCCAGCTCCACCAGCTGGTGCCGGGTGGTGTCGCTGACCAGGAAGTTCCCCGAGGGCAGCAGCAGCGCCTTGCCGGGGAAGCGCAGCGTCGTCGGCTCGGGCTCCGGCGGCACATAGGGACCGTCGCCCCGACGCAGGGTGCCCTTCGCCTCGTGCTCGGCCTCCAGTTCCCCGACCAGCCGCTCGATGGCGTGCGCGTGACCCTCGCCCGCGTGCTGCGCGACGACGTACCCCTCGGGGTCGATCACCACGAGCGTCGGCCACGCGCGCACCGCGTACTGCTTCCAGGTGGCCAGCTCGGGGTCGTCCAGGACCGGGTGGGCCACGCCGTAGCGCTCCACGGCGTCCACGACCGCCTGGTGCTCGGCCTCGTGCACGAACTTCGGCGAGTGCACCCCGATCACCACGAGCGTGTCCCGGTGCTTCTCCTCCAGCTCGCGCAGCTCGTCCAGGACGTGCAGGCAGTTGATGCAGCAGAAGGTCCAGAAGTCCAGGACGACGATGCGCCCGCGCAGGTCGGCGAGGGTGTACTGCTGGTCTCCCGTGTTCAGCCAGCCGCCCTTGCCGATCAGCTCGGGGGCGCGGACTCGGGCGCGTCGGGGTGCGGAGTGGGTCATGGCTCCAAGGGTGCCACCTGGCGCCGACAGCCGTTCCGGCGCCTGTGGACAACCCGGTCCCGGTGGGAATTGCCCGTGGCCGGACCTCAGTCCTGGTGGATCACGTTCCGGCCGGGTCCGCCGGAGAGCGTGTCCCGGCCCGGGCCGCCGTAGAGCCTGTCGTTCCCGCTGTTGCCGTACAGCTTGTCGTTGCCGCTGTTGCCGTACAGGACGTCGTCGCCCTTGCCGCCGTACAGGGTGTCGTCGCCGGTGCCGCCGGTGATCGTGTCCCTGCCGTCGTCACCGGCCAGGTACTGCGCTCCGCTGCCGCCGTGCAGCACGTCGTCGCCCTTGCCGCCCCGCACGATGTTGTCGCCGCCGCCCGCGTCGATCGTGTCGTTCCCGTCGCCGCCCCAGGCCAGGCCCTCCTTGCCGACCGTGAGCCTGTCGTCGCCCGCGTCGCCCGAGACGTAGGCGCCGTCGAGGCGGCCGGAGTCGGTCGCCCCGTCGTTGCCGGACCCCAGGGAGATCTGGGCGTAGTAGTAGATCTGGTCGGTGGCGTTCTTGTAGGCGAGGGTGTCGTCGCGGTCACCGAGGTTCACGACGAGGGCGGCGTACGGGTCCTGGCTGTCGAGGCTGGTGACCGTGCAGGAGACCTTCGTCAGGTCCGCGCCGTCCGGGTGGGCGCAGCCGTGGCCCGCCTTGATCGTGACGGTGTCGTCGATCACGTAGGTGATGCCCGAGCGGTCGGCGGTCAGGGAGGCGGTGACGGTGGCCTTGTTGGCCTGGCCGGGGGCGGCCTGGTAGGTGAGCTGCCAGTCGTACTGGTTGACCGCGGCGGTGGCGGGCGAGGTGGCCGCCGACGCGGTGCCGGCCAGGGCGGACGGCACCGCCAGGGCGGCCGTGCCGAGGGCCAGGGCGAGCGCGCGGACGGGCCGGCGGCGGTGCGGGCGAGCGGGCATGGCGGACCTCCGGAGGACGGGCGGGTCTGTCGGCCGGCTTCCACCGGCCTTCCGCACCGTTCGACTCGCGGGCGGGCCCGCCGGTTGGCCGACTCACCCGCGGACCCCGGAAGTTCGCCCCGCACACACCCGGTGTTCCCGTGGATTCCGGCGCCCGGTCAGGAGAGCGCGTGACCCGTGGTCGCGTCCACGTGGCCCGGGACGTCCTCGTGCCGGTCGCCGACGGTCAGCGTCCCGGTGGGCTCGAAGAGCAGGATCTCGGTGGGCACGGGCGCGTACGGCTTGTGCTCGGTGCCGCGCGGGACGGTGAACACCGAGCCCTTGGGCAGGACCACCGTGCGTTCGCCGGCCGGCTCGCGCAGGCCGATGCGCAGTTCGCCGGTCAGGACCAGGAAGAACTCGTCGGTGTGTTCGTGGGTGTGCCAGAGGTGTTCGCCCTCCACCTTCGCGACACGGACGTCGTAGTCGTTGACGGCGGTGACGATGCGGGGGCTCCACCGCTCGGAGAAGGAGGCGAGGGCCGCCTCCAGGGAGATCGGTTCCATGCGCTCATCGTGCGGGTGACGGGGGCGCCGCACGAGTGCTAGGAATCGCACATGCCGCAAGGATCCTCTCACCGTGTCGTCCTGGTGGTCGACGAGAACTCCAACCCCTTCGAGATGAGCTGCGCCATCGAGGTCTTCGGGCTGCCGCGGCCGGAGCTGGGACGGGACCTGTACGACTTCCGGCTGTGCGCGGCCGAGCCGCACACCCGGATGCGGGACGGATTCTTCACGCTCGGCGGAGTCGCCGGTCTGGAGGCCGCCGAGGAGGCCGACACGCTGATCGTGCCGAACCGCCCGGACACCGAGGTCCCGCGCGCGGAGCGGATCCTGGACGTCGTACGCCGGGCACACGCGCGTGGCGCCCGCCTCGTCGGCTTCTGCTCGGGCGCGTTCACCCTCGCGGAGGCCGGGCTGCTGGACGGGCGCCGCGCGGCCTGTCACTGGATGTGGGCGGACTCCTTCCGGTCCCGTTTCCCCGAGGTGCGCCTGGAACCGGACGTGCTCTTCGTGGACGACGGCGACATCCTCACCGCCTCCGGCAGCGCCTCCGCGCTCGACCTCGGCCTGCACATGGTCCGCCGGGACCACGGTGCGGAGATCGCCAACCACGTCTCCCGGCGGCTCGTCTTCGCCGCGCACCGGGACGGCGGTCAGCGGCAGTTCGTGGAGCGGCCGGTGCCCGAGGTGCCCGACGAGTCCCTCGGCCCGCTGCTGGCGTGGGCGCTGGAGCGGCTGGGCGAGCCGTTGACGGTGGCCGGCCTGGCGTCCCGCGCCGCGGTCAGCCCCGCCACGCTGCACCGCCGTTTCCCCAGCCAGCTGGGTACGACACCGCTGGCCTGGCTCACCGCGGAGCGGGTGGCGCTGGCGTGCCGGCTCATCGAGCGGGGTGAGGAGCGGCTGGACGTCGTGGCGGCGCGCAGCGGCCTGGGTACGGCGGCCAATCTGCGGGCGCGGCTGCGGCGGGAGACGGGGCTGAGCCCCTCGGAGTACCGCAGGCGGTTCGGGACGGCGCCCGCGGACGGTGCGGCCGGCCGGAAGGACCAGGTCATGATGGCCCGGACGGCACGGACGGCACGGACGGCTCCGGGTCCCCGGTCGCCTGCGTCCTGACCTGCTCGCCCCAGGCGTCCGACAGCGCCTTCGGGACCTTGGTCACCAGGCCCCCATGATGCGCTCCCGCCGCAGTGTGCCCTTCGCACACGCGCCCCGCGCGCACAGCTCGTAGGACCCGCCCGTGAGATCGCCGTACCCCTGCCGGTCGAACAGCACACCGACCCCGGACACGACGTCATAACCGGCGCAGGGCTCCCCGTACGAGCACCCGGCGCCTGCCGTGAGCAGGGCCGCCCCCATGGCCGCCACACCTGCCCGCCTGATCGGACCCATCGCTTCCCCTCCCTTCCGCGACCCACCGGGCCGACCTGACGAACCGGCACATCCTGTGACGATCGCCCCCCGCCGGGGAAGCATGACCCCTATGAGATTCCTCGTGCGCGACCGGATCCTCGGCATCGGTGACGACTGGTGGATCGAGGACGAACACGGCCGGAAGGTGTTCCTCGTCGACGGCAAGGCGATGCGCCTGCGGGACACCTTCGAGCTGAAGGACACCGACGGGCGGGTCCTGATCGACATCCACCAGAAGATGTTCGCCCTGCGCGACACCATGGTGATCCAGCGCGACGGCGAGCCCCTGGCCAGGATCCGGCGCAAGCGGCTGTCCCTGCTGCGCAACCACTACCGGGTCTCCCTGGTGGACGGCACCGAACTCGACGTCAGCGGAAAGATCCTGGACCGCGAGTTCGCCGTCGAGTACGACGGCGAACTCCTCGCGGTGATCTCCCGCCGCTGGCTGAGCGTCCGCGACACCTACGGTGTGGACGTCGTACGGGAGGACGCCGACCCGGCGCTGCTCATCGCCGTGGCGGTGTGCGTGATCCACCTCGCCGAGAAGGAGGGGGAGGAGGACTGACGGGTTCTAGCCGCGGCGCCGGGGTGGTTCGAGGCCCAGCACGCGGTCCTTGAGCGCGGGGAACTGTTCGCGGGTGGCGGCCACCTTCGCCGGGTCCAGGTCGACCGTGAGGACCTCTTCCCCGGGGCCGGCCTCGGCGAGCACCTCGCCCCACGGATCCACCACGATCGAGTGACCCGCCTGCGGAACTCCCGCGTGGGTCCCGGCCGTTCCACAGGCGAGCACGAACGCCTGGTTCTCCACCGCCCGCGCCTGAGCCAGCAGCGTCCAGTGCGCGCGCCGCCGCTCGGGCCAGCCCGCCGGGATCACCAGCGTCTCGGCGCCGGCGTCGACGAGTCCGCGGAAGAGTTCGGGGAAACGGAGGTCGTAGCAGGTGGCCAGGCCCAGCGTGGTACCGGGCAGGCGGACCGTCACCAGGTCACGGCCCGCGCCCATCAGCACCGCCTCGCCCTTGTCGAAGCCGAAGCGGTGGATCTTGCGGTAGGCCGCGGCCAGCTCACCGGAGGGGGTGAAGAGGAGGGACGTGTTGTAGAGGGGCCCGTCGGGGTCCCGCTCGGGGACGGAGCCGGCGTGCAGCCACACGCCCGCGTCGCTCGCCGCCTTGGCCATCGCCTCGTACGTCGGCCCTTCGAGCGGCTCGGCCGCACGGCCGAACTCCTCGAAGGCGAAGGCTCCGGTGGTCCACAGTTCGGGCAGGACGACGAGGTCGGCTCCGCTCTGCTCCCGCACCAGCGCTGCCGCGCGCCGGCGCCGGGAGTCGACCGGTTCGCCCTCGTCCACGGCGATCTGGATCAGCGAGGCGCGCACACTACCACCGTCCTGGCATTCGAGTCGTCCACACAGGCCTACGATCGTCACACGAAAGCACTGCCGGGGTGCCTTCAGCAGCGTAACTTGGGGGTGCCCCCAGTTCGAGCGAAGCCGAGAACCTGGGACTCTCAAGACACCCGCCGAAGTGCAGCCGCCCGCTGGCCGTGCCGCCACAACCTGCCCGTGTACCGACCGCCGAGGGGTCCGTTCCGTGAGTCTGCATCCCACCCTCCAGCCCTACGCCGACGCCTGGACCCACTCCATCGAAGCGATATCCGAGATGGTGCAGTCGCTCGTCGAGGGCGAGTGGAACCGGCGGACGCCCTGCCCCGGCTGGTCGGTGCGGGACATCGTGTCCCATGTCATCGGCCTGGACTGCGAGATGCTCGGCGACCCGCGCCCCATCCACTCCCTGCCGCGCGACCTCTTCCACGTCACCACCGAGCACCAGCGCTACATGGAGATGCAGGTCGACGTCCGCCGCCACCACACGGCGCCGGAGATGACGGCCGAGCTGGAGTACACGGTCATCCGCCGCAACCGCCAGCTGCGGAACGAGGCCCGGGACCCCGCCACCAAGGTGCGCGGGCCGCTGGGCAAGGAGATCACCCTGGAACAGGCCTACCGGGCCCGGGCGTTCGACGTGTGGGTGCACGAGCAGGACCTGCGCGCCGCCCTCGGCCGCCCCGGCAACCTGGACTCGCCGGGCGCGTACGTCGCCCGGGACGTCCTGCTGGAGGCGCTGCCCAAGGTCGTCGCCCACGACGCGGACGCCCCGCGCAGCTCGGCGATCGTGTTCGACGTGCACGGCCCGGTCGAGTTCCTGCGCACGGTCCGCGTCGACATCCAGGGCCGCGGCACCGTGGAGACCGCCCCCGCCCTCGGCCCCGCGGCCACCCTCACCCTCGACTGGGAGACCTATGTCCGCCTGGCCTGCGGCCGCGTGAGCCCCGAGGCGGTGGCGGACCGGGTGAAGACGGAGGGCGACCAGGACCTGGCGGCGGCCATCCTGCGCCACTTCGCGGTGACGGCGTGACGGTGTGACGGCGTGGCGGTGTGACGGCGTGATGACGTAACGGCGTTACGGCGTCCGGCGTCCGGCCGGCCTCCCGGCCGGCGGGAGACGGACGGGCAGGCGCGAGAACCCGCGGCTCACGCCGCGGGCACGTGCACCGTCTCCACCCGGCTGGCGACCAACCGCTCCCGCTCCCGCCGGGCCGCCCGCCCCCGCAACCGCAGGATCTGACCGATCCCGAGCGCCTGGAGCACGAACACGGCGCTGAACGCCACGGTGTAGTCGTCCCCGGTCGCGTCCAGCAGCACGCCGATCGCGAGGAGCGTCGTCATCGAGGCGACGAAGCCACCCATGTTGGTGATGCCGGACGCCGTGCCCTGTCGCTCGGGCGGGTTGGCCGGCCGGGCGAAGTCGAAGCCGAGCATCGACGCCGGTCCGCACGCGCCGAGCACCGCGCACAGCACCAGCAGCAGCCACATCGGCGCGTGCTCACCGGGATAGGCGAGGGTCGCCGCCCACAGCAGTGCGGTCGCGGCCACCGTGCCCAGCGCCAGCGGCAGCCGCGCGGCGTGGTGCCGGGCGACGATCTGGCCGTAGACCAGGCCGATCACCATGTTGGACAGCACGACGAGCGTGAGCAGCTCGCCAGCCGTGGCGCGGCTGAGGCCCTGCGCCTCCACCAGGAACGGCAGGCCCCACAGCAGCAGGAACACCATCGCCGGGAACTGGGTGGTGAAGTGCACCCACAGGCCCAGGCGGGTGCCCGGCTCCCGCCAGGACGCGGCGATCTGCCGGCGGACGTAAGCCGCGCCCCGGTGCGGGGACGGCTCCGGCTCCTGCCCCTCGGGGTGGTCCTTCAGGAACAGCAGGGTGAGCACGAGGACGACCCCGCCCGCCACCGCGCTGCCGGCGAACGCCGGGGTCCAGCCGATGCCGTGCAGCAGCCGGGACAGGACCAGGGTCGAGACCAGGTTGCCCGCCATGCCGACCAGGCCCGCGAGCTGCGCGACCAGCGGCCCGCGGCGGGCCGGGAACCAGCGGGTGCCGAGCCGCAGCACACTGATGAAGGTCATCGCGTCGCCGCAGCCCAGCAGCGCCCGGGAGGCGAGCGCGGTGCCGTACGAGGGGGAGAAGGCGAAGCCCAGCTGTCCCGCGGTGAAGAGCACCGCCCCGATGCTCAGCACCTTCTTGGTGCCGAGGTGGTCCACGAGCAGGCCGACGGGTATCTGCATGCCCGCGTAGACCAGCAGCTGGAGGATGGAGAACGTGGACAGCGCGGAGGCGCCCACGTGGAAGCGGTCGGCCGCGTCGAGGCCTGCCACGCCCAGGGACGTACGGAAGATGACGGCGACGAAGTAGACGGCCACCCCGATGGACCACACGGCGACGGCCCGGCGTCCGCCGGGCGGGTCACCGGGGAGGGTGGTGTTGCGCCCCGCGAGGCTCATCGGACCTCCCCCCGTGCCAGGTGCGAGAACCAGCCCACGTGCCGGTGCACGACCCCGACGGCCGCCTCCGCGTCGCCGGCGCGCAGCGCGTCCAGGATCTCCTCGTGCTCGGCGAGCGTCTTGGCGATCCGGTCGGGGTGGGAGTGCATGACGGCGACGCCCATCCGCAGCTGCCGGTCGCGCAGCTGGTCGTAGAGCCGGGAGAGGATCTCGTTGCCCCCGCTGCGGACGATCTCGGCGTGGAAGCACCGGTCGGTCACCGCGGCGGCGGCCAGATCACCGGCCGCGGCCTGCGCCTTCTGCTGTTCCAGCAGCTCGGCCAGCCGCTCCAGCAGCCCCGGGGGCGCGGGTACGGCCTTGCGGGCCGCGTGCTCCTCGACCAGCAGCCGGGTCTCCACCACGTCGGCGATCTCCTGCGCGGAGACCGGCAGGACCAGGGCGCCCTTCTTCGGGTAGAGCCGGATGAGGCCCTCGACCTCCAGCCGCAGCAGCGCCTCCCGGACGGGCGTGCGCGAGACGCCGACCGCCTCGGCCAGCTCACCCTCGGTGAGCAGGGTGCCACCCTCGTAGCGGCGGTCGAGCACACCCTGCTTGACGTGGGCGTACACGCGGTCGGCGGCGGGTGGCGGCTTGAGGGACTGCGGGGCGGACTGCTCGACGGCCGTGTTCATGTCCACAGCATAGATACAACACGTACGCAAGGGCAGGACCGTCCATCATGCGGACGTGACGAACGTCTCTCGCAGCGGCCGCGCAACCTTCTGTGCTACTTACGTGTCACACCTACGCGGCCCCCTCCCGCTTGCCACCTCAACTCGGCCGCATTCCAGGGGCATTCAAGACATTCGAGGTATATCACTTTGATTACCGGCATCAAGGGCATCCGCCTCCGCAGAGCAACTGCCGTCGCCGTCACCTCCGGCGCGCTGCTCGCGACCGGTGCCCTCACCGCAGCGCCCGCTCAGGCCGTCACCGCGCCGTCGATCGTGGCCAAGGGCGGGTTCGTGATGAACAACGCCAACGCCAAGACGCTGTACGGGAAGGCGGCGGACACCAAGCGCTCCACCGGCTCCACCACCAAGATCATGACGGCCAAGGTCGTGCTCGCGCAGCCGAACCTGAACCTGGATGCCAAGGTCACGATCCAGAAGGCGTACAGCGACTACGTCGTCAAGAACAACGCCTCCCAGGCCCACCTGATCGTCGGCGACAAGGTGACCGTGCGTCAGCTGCTGTACGGCCTGATGCTGCCGTCCGGCTGCGACGCCGCCTACGCGCTGGCCGACAAGTTCGGCTCCGGCTCCACGCGGGCCGCGCGGGTGAAGTCCTTCATCGGCAAGATGAACACCGCCGCCAAGAACCTGGGCCTGAAGAACACCCACTTCGACTCGTTCGACGGCATCGGCAACGGCTCCAACTACTCGACGCCGCGCGACCTGACGAAGATCGCCAGCAGCGCGATGAAGAGCTCCACGTTCCGCACGATCGTCAAGACGAAGTCGTACACCGCCAAGACGATCACCAAGACGGGCAGCACCCGCACGATGAACCCGTGGAAGAACACCAACGGGCTCCTCAGCAGCTACAGCGGCACCATCGGCGTGAAGACCGGTTCCGGCCCGGAGGCCAAGTACTGCCTGGTCTTCGCCGCGACCCGGAACGGCAAGACCGTCATCGGCACCGTCCTCGCCTCCTCCTCCATCGCCCAGCGCGAGACGGACGCGAAGAAGCTCCTCAACTACGGCTTCGCCAAGCTCGGCTGACGACCCTTCCGGTCACAGGGCCCGTCGCGGACAGCGACGGGCCCTCTTTGCTGCGCGTAGTGTCACGATGGCACGCATGGTGCTAGCGTCATTAGCACCATGTTGCTGCGTCTGGACAAGACCGACACCCGTCCTCTGCACGAGCAGGTCGCCGCGGCGATCCGGCGGGCCATCGCCGAGGGCGAGTGCCGCGCCGGCGACCGGCTGCCCTCGGCCCGCGATCTCTCCACGGCCCTCGACATCAACGTCAACACCGTCCTGCGCGGACTGCGCGAGCTGCGGGACGAGGGCCTGCTGGAATTCCGCCGGGGCCGGGGCATCACGGTCGCCGAGGGCGCGGCCCGGCGCTCCGGCTTGCAGCTCCGGGTGCGGGAACTGGTGGCGGAGGCGTCCCGGCTGGGCTACAGCCGCACCGATCTCATCGACATGATCCGGGGGTTGGCGTGACGGGCACGACCGGCATGACGGGGAAAGGCAGCGGGCGCGCGCCCCGCGACCGTGCGGCGCGCTGGTGGCTCATCGGCTCGGCAGCGGCCGTCACGGCCGTGCTCGCCGGCCTGCCCTGGGCCGCGTACGGCCGGCTCCCGGACCGCCTGGCGACCCACTGGGTCGGCGTCGCCCCCGACGACTCGATGCCCCTGTGGGCGGCGTCCCTCTTCCCGGCGTGCGTCTGGCTCGTGATCACCCTCGCGGTGAGCGTGCGATGGCGCCGCTCCTGGCCGGCCGTACGGCCCTGGCGGGCGCTGACGCTGGCGCCCACGGCGACGCTGCTCGTCGGCGCACAGGTCTGCGTGGTCCGCGCGAACCTGGACCGGGCGGACTGGCACGACGCCCGCCTCCCGTTCCTCGACGTCGCGGTGTCCCTGGCCGCGGCAGCGATCGTCGGCGCGCTGACCTGGCGGTTCACCAGCCGCCCCACCGCGTTGCCGGCCACCGCGCCCCCCGAACTGGAGCTGCCCGAGGGCGAACGGCTGGTGTGGTTCTCCCGTGTGGCCAACCCTTGGCTGCAACTGCTGGCGGCGGTGGCGGGCCTGATCGCCGTCGGCTCGGTGGTGGCGCTGGCCGTCGGCCTGGCGAGCCCCGCCGGACTGTGGCCGGTGTGCGTGGCCTGCGCCGCGGTCTCCGTCAGCGGCGCGGCGTTCTCCTCGGTCCAGGCGAAGGTGTCGGAGGCGGGACTTCAGGTGTCGTTCGGCCCGCTCGGCTGGCCCGCCCGCCGCTGGGCCCCGGTGGCCATCGAGTCCGCCCGCGCCGAGCGACGACTGCCGTCCCAGGTCGGCGGCTGGGGCTACCGCCTCAGCGGCCTCGGTACGACGGTCATGCTCCGCGCCGGCGACTGCCTGGTCGTACGTCCCCGGGGACGCCGTACCGACTTCGCGGTGAGCGCGGACGACGCCGAACGGGGCGCGGCCTTGCTCAACGCCCTGCGGCTCGCTTCCGAGCCAGGGGCCCGGTGACGGGGAGGCCGCACTCCCACGGCTGGGCCGGCCGTTCCCTCACATGGACGGACGTTCAGCCGGGGCGGGGAGCGGGGGCGGCCGCACGCGGACGCTGCGGCCGCCCCCTCGATGCCTCCGACGCCACCGTCCGGAGACGGGCTTTCACGCCCAGGTGATCAACCTCTTCGGCTGCTCCAGGATCGCCGCGACGTCCGCGAGCACCTTCGAGCCCAGCTCGCCGTCCACCAGGCGGTGGTCGAAGCTCAGGGCGAGCGTTGTGACCTGACGCGGCTTCACCTTGCCCTTGTGGACCCACGGCTGGAGCTTGATCGCGCCGACCGCGAGGATCGCCGACTCGCCCGGGTTGAGGATCGGGGTGCCCGTGTCGACGCCGAAGACGCCGACGTTGGTGATGGTCACCGTGCCGCCCTGCATCGCCGCGGGGGAGGTCTTGCCCTCGCGGGCCGTGGACACCAGCTGGCCCAGCGCCTGCGCCAGCTGCGGGAGCGTCTTGTCCTGCGCGTCCTTGATGTTCGGGACGATCAGGCCGCGCGGGGTGGCCGCGGCGATGCCCAGGTTGACGTAGTGCTTGCGCACGATCTCCTGGTTCGCCTCGTCCCAGGACGCGTTGATGTCCGGGTTGCGCTTGATGGCGACCAGCAGGGCCTTGGCGATCAGCAGGAGCGGGTTGACCCGCAGGCCCTGCATCTCCTTGTCCTGCTTCAGCTCCTCGACCAGCTTCATCGTGCGGGTCACGTCCACCGTCACGAACTCGGTGACGTGCGGCGCGGTGAACGCCGAGCCGACCATCGCCTGCGCGGTGGCCTTGCGGACGCCCTTGACCGGGATGCGGGTCTCGCGCGCGGTGTCGTACGACGACGCCACGGGAGCCGGGACCGCGGGGGCCGCCGGGGCCGCCGCGACCGGGGCCGTGGGCTCGGCCGTCGGGGGCGTGGCCGCCGCGTGGACGTCCTCACGGGTGATGATGCCGTCCGGGCCGGACGGGATGATCGCGGCCAGGTCGACGCCCAGGTCCTTGGCCAGCTTGCGCACCGGCGGCTTGGCCAGCGGGCGGGGCCTCTCCGCGACCGCGCCGCCGTGGCCGTTCAGCTCCGCCTGGACCGCCTGCGCCGGCGCCGGGACGGTGGCCTCGGTCCCCTTGCGCGGACGGCGCCTGGTGGAGGACGTCGCCACGCCGTAGCCGACGAGGACCGGCTGGCGGCCCTGCGGCTTCGGCTCGTCCTTCGGCTGGGCCGGCGCGGCCTGCGGCGCCGCGGGTGCCGCCGCCGACTGCTCGGCGGGCTCCTGGGGCGCGGCGCCGCCGGCCAGGGCCACCGCGATGATGGGCGTGCCCACGTCCACCGTGGTGCCCTCGGGGAAGTGCAGTTCGCGGACCACGCCGTCGTAGGGGATGGGCAGTTCGACGGCCGCCTTCGCCGTCTCCACCTCGCAGACCACCTGGCCGTCCGTCACCGTGTCGCCCGGCTTGACGTACCACTTGAGGATCTCGGCCTCGGTGAGCCCCTCGCCCACGTCGGGCATCTTGAACTCGCGTACGGACGCTTCCGTCATCGTCGTCACGACCCTCTCCTCAGTACGCCAGCGAGCGGTCGACGGCGTCGAGCACACGGTCCAGGTCCGGCAGGTACTCCTCCTCCAGGCGCGCCGGCGGGTACGGGGCGTGGTAGCCGCCGACCCGCAGGACCGGTGCCTCCAGGTGGTAGAAGCAGCGCTCGGTGATCCGCGCGGCGATCTCCGCGCCGGAGCCGAAGAACACCGGTGCCTCGTGCACCACGACCAGGCGGCGGGTCTTCTCCACCGAGGCCTGGACGGAGTCGAAGTCGAGGGGGCTGACCGAACGCAGGTCCAGGACCTCCAGGGACTTGCCCTCCTCGGCCGCCGCGTCCGCCACTTCCTGGCACAGCTTCACCATGGGGCCGTAGGCCGCCAGGGTCAGGTCGGTGCCCTCGCGGACCACGCGCGCCTTGTGCAGCGGGGCGGGGATCGCCTCGAAGTCGACCTCGGCCTTGTCCCAGTAGCGCCGCTTGGGCTCGAAGTAGATCACCGGGTCGTCGCTCTGGATGGCCTGCTGCATCATCCAGTACGCGTCCGACGCGTTCGACGGGGAGACGATCTTCAGGCCGGCCACGTGCGCGAACAGCGCTTCCGGCGACTCCGAGTGGTGCTCGACCGCGCCGATGCCGCCGCCGTAGGGGATGCGGACGACGACCGGCAGCTTGACCTTGCCCAGCGAGCGGGCGTGCATCTTGGCGAGCTGGGTGACGATCTGGTCGTAGGCCGGGAAGACGAAGCCGTCGAACTGGATCTCCACCACCGGCCGGTAGCCGCGCAGGGCCAGGCCGATGGCGGTGCCGACGATGCCGGACTCGGCGAGCGGGGTGTCGATGACCCGGCTGTCGCCGAAGTCCTTCTGGAGTCCGTCCGTCACCCGGAAGACGCCGCCGAGCTTGCCGACGTCCTCGCCCATGATCAGCACCTTGGGGTCGGTGTCCAGGGCACGGCGCAGCGACTCGTTGATGGCCTTGGCCATCGCCATCTTCTCGGCCATCTCAGTGACCCCCTTCATCGGCGAACGACGCCTGGTAGGCGGCGAACTGGGCGCGCTCCTCGTCGACGAGCGCGTGCCCGTCCGCGTACACGTTCTCGAAGATGGCGAAGTGGTCCGGGTCGGGCATGGCGCGGACCGCTTCGCGCACTCGTCTGCCCAACGCCTCGGACTCGGTCTCGAGTTCCGCGAAGAATCCCTCGTCCGCGTGGTGTGACGCCTCCAGGTACCGGCGGAGGCGCAGGATCGGGTCCTTGGCCTCCCAGGCCAGCCGCTCCTCGTCGCCCCGGTAGCGGGTGGGGTCGTCGGAGGTGGTGTGGGCGCCCATGCGGTAGGTGTAGGCCTCGACCAGGGTGGGGCCCTCGCCGTTGCGGGCGCGCTCCAGCGCCCACTTGGTGACCGCGAGGCAGGCCAGGACGTCGTTGCCGTCGACCCGGACACCGGGGAAGCCGTAGCCCTGCGCGCGCTGGTAGAGCGGGACGCGGGTCTGGCGCTCGGTCGGCTCGGAGATCGCCCACTGGTTGTTCTGGCAGAAGAACACCACGGGGGCGTTGTAGACCGCGGAGAAGGTGAACGATTCGGCGACGTCACCCTGGCTGGAGGCGCCGTCGCCGAAGTAGGCGATGACCGCCGAGTCCGCGCCGTCCTTGGCCACGCCCATCGCGTAGCCGGTGGCGTGCAGCGTCTGGGAGCCGATGACGATCGTGTACAGGTGGAAGTTGTTGCTGTTCGGGTCCCAGCCGCCGTTGTTCACGCCCCGGAACATGCCGAGCAGGTTGGTCGGGTCGACGCCGCGGCACCAGGCGACGCCGTGCTCGCGGTAGGTCGGGAAGACGTAGTCGTCCTCGCGGGTGGCCCGGCCGGAACCGATCTGGGCGGCCTCCTGACCCAGCAGGGAGGCCCACAGGCCCAGTTCGCCCTGGCGCTGCAGGGCGGTGGCCTCGGCGTCGAAGCGGCGGGTGAGCACCATGTCGCGGTACAGGCCGCGCAGCTCTTCGGGGGTGATGCCGGCGACGTAGGCGTCGTACTCGGCGTTCTTGACCCGCTTACCCTCGGGCGTCAGCAGCTGGACGAGCTCCGGCTCGGTGCTCTTCTTGACGGTGCTGCGGGTGGTACGGGTGGTGCGCTTGGTGCCGGTGGCCCCGGTCGCGGCGCCGGTGGTGCCGGTCTTGCCGCCGGTGGTGCCGGCCTTGCCTGCGGCGGTGCGTCGCGGCTTGCGCGCGGCACTGCTCTCCACGGTCACGTGTGCTCCTCCGTCGTTCCGGCCCCCGGGGTTGCCGGTAGGCCAGTGCGGCTCACCTGTTTCGACCACCGGGCACGGGGTGGGTGCCACTCGGCCGGGAACAGGCGTGACAGGTGCCCCGGCGAGCGCCCTGCAACCATCACGTTACCCAGTGCCCCACATTTCTGTGAAACCCCGTTTGACCTGCGATTTTGCTTGGATTTCCAAGTAAATCGAGGTGGTGTGAAAGCGCGCTGGTCACAGCCTTGCGGCAGTCCGGAGCACCCGCACGTTATCCCGCGCACCCAGGTCACGGGAAGAGTTTCATGTGAGACCGGCCTCGCACACGAAAGCGGAAAAGTCCCGCTATTTCTACTGCATACGGATGAGGGCTTCGGCCGTGCGCGGAGGAAGCCGGGGGCCGCACCGGGGGGGAGCCCTCGCCAGGGCTCCCCACACCGACAGAAAAGCCCATCTCGTGACCGAAAGCGACCACCGGCGACTGACTGTGACAAGCCCCAGCTCACAGGGTCCGCGCGTGCCCTAGCATCTGGCGCGTGCCGCGCTCATGTGTACCACCCCCCGTGCCCCACGCACTCCCCCTGGGCGCCCTGCTCCGCCTGTACGCCGCCGGCACCGCCCTCACCTGTGAGCCGGTCGACCAGGGCCTGCTCAACCGCGGCTACCGGCTGTGCACCACGAGCGGCCGTTACTTCCTCAAGCACCATTTCGACCCGGACACCGCCGACCCGGCCGCCATCGAACGCCGGCACCTGGCCACCCAGCGCCTCGCCGACCTCGGCGTCCCGGTCGCCGTACCGCTCGCGCACCGCGGGGGCCGCACCGTCGCCGTCGTCGGAGGCCACGCCTACGCCCTGCACCCCTGGATCGACGGCAGGCACCGGCACGGCGGCCAGCTCACCCGCGGGGAGAGCGGGCGCCTGGGGGCGCTGCTGGGCGCCGTGCACGCCTGCCTGGAACGCGTGATGCCCCCCAAAGGGCGCACGCGCCCGGCGACGAGCCCCCACCCGGTGGAGAGCGCGGACCCGGCCGACACCTTCGCCCTCATCGACGACCTGCTCGCCCATGTGCACCGCCACCGCCCCGCCGACGCCTTCGACGAACTCGCCCGGCACCGGCTGCTGGAACGCCGCGCGCTCCTGGAACAGCACGCGGACCGGCGCCCGCCGCGCGGGGGTTCGGTGGGCTGGGTGCACGGCGACTTCCACCCGTTCAACCTGCTCTACAAGGACGACGCCCCGGCCGCCATCGTGGACTGGGACCGGCTCGGTGTGCAGCCGCGCGCGGAAGAGGCCGTACGCGCCGCCGTGATCTTCTTCGTGGCGCCCGGGGGAACCCTGGACCTGTCGAAAGTGCGTGCCTACGCGCGCGCGTACCGGCGCGCGGCCGGCGCCACGCCCTCCGAGCTGGCGGCGGCCGTGCACCGGGTGTGGTGGGAACGGCTGAACGACTTCTGGATGCTGCGCTGGCACTACGAGCGCGGCGACACGCGCGCGGACACCCAGTTCCCGGCCGCGTCGGCCCTCGCGGTGTGGTGGACCCGCGAGTACGACGCGGTGTGCGACGCGTTCGTGCAATAGGCGCCGGGCCCGGAGTCCCCGACGGACGAGCAGCCCCGTGCGGGCGGTGTCACCTCAGGGGGACGCCGTCCCGGCCACCGTGGGTGTCCTTCAACCGGTGGTCGTACCGGTGCTGCCGTCCGTCGTGGTGCCCGCGTCCGTGCCGCCGACGTCACCGGTGCCCGCGTCCGTGCCGCCGGCGTCACCGGTGCCGGCATCCGTGCCACCGGTGTCACCGGTGCCCGCGTCCGTGCCGCCGTTCGTCGGGTCCGTCGGCTGCGACTGCGAGGTCTGCGGCTGCGACGGCTCGGTGCTCGGGGTGGAACTGGCCGTCTTCGACGGGGTGTACGACGGCGTGGTCGCCGGCGGCCAGCCGGAGCCGGTGCCCGTGCCGGAGCCGGTGCCCGTCTCGGGGTCCGAGGGGCCCTGGTCGGTCTTGTCGTCGGACGGGGTCGGGGTGGGCGACTCGTGCTTGGTGCTCTTGGAGTGCGTCTTCGTCGGCTGGACGTCGGTGTCGTCGCCGCCGCTGCCGCCCGCGCCCTTCACCGCCAGCGCCACGCCCGCCGCGATCGCGATGACCGCGAACACGGCGAGGAGCCACAGCTTGCCGCGCCCGCCGCCCTTGTTGCCGTGCCCCTCGAAGCCGCCGTCGTCACCGCTGCCGTAGCCCGCGGGCAGGACCGGCTGCGGGATCTGCGCGGTGCCCGAGGCGTCCGCCGGGTGCGGCATGACGGCCGTCCCGGCGAAGCCGCCCGCCGGGGTCTGCCGGCCGTCGTGCGTCTCCACCGGCCCGGTGTTCCAGGTGCCGGTGTGCCCGCCCTGGTCGTAGAGCATCTGCAGCCCGTACTGGACGAGCCCGCGCATCTCCTCGGCCGTCTGGAACCGGTCGTCGGGCTCCTTGGCGAGGGAGCGCATGACCAGGCCGTCCAGCTCCGGCGGGCAGGCCCCGTCGGACACCTGCGACGGCGGCACCGGCATGTCCTGGACGTGCTGGTAGACCACCGACAGCGGGGTCTCGCCGGTGAAGGGGGGCCGCAGCGCGAGGAGTTCGTACAGCAGGCAGCCGGTGGCGTACAGGTCGGAGCGGTGGTCGACGGCCTTGCCGAGCGCCTGCTCCGGGGAGAGGTACTGCGGGGTGCCCATGACCATGCCGGTCTGCGTCATCGTCGTCGACGCGCCGTGCAGGGCGCGGGCGATGCCGAAGTCCATCACCTTGACGGCACCGCTGTGCGTGATGATCACGTTCGCGGGCTTGATGTCCCGGTGGACGATGCCGTGCTGATGCGAGTAGGCGAGCGCCTCCAGCACGCCGGAGACGATGATCAGGGCCTGCTCGGGGCCCGGCGCCTCGGCGTTCATCAGCAGGTCGCGGATGGTGCGGCCCTCGACCAGCTCCATGACGATGTACGGCACGGACTGGCCGCCCACCGTGTCCTCGCCGGAGTCGTACACGGCGACGATCGCGTGGTGGTTGAGGCCGGCGACCGACTGTGCCTCGCGGGTGAAACGGGCCTTGGAGACCGGGTCCTCGGCCAGGTCCGCGCGGAGCAGCTTGACCGCGACCGTCCGGCCCAGACGGACGTCCTCGGCCGCGAACACCTCGGCCATGCCGCCCCGGCCCAGCCGGTGCGTGAGCCGGTAGCGGCCGTCGCCGACGAGCCCGCCGTTGCCCCACATCTCCGGCGCGTCTGACATGCCGCCGCCAGTCGCCTCGGGGTCGGACGGGCCCTGAGAGCGCTGCGTCTGTGCCATCAGTCCTCGCCGTCGTTTCTGCCCGCGGTGCGCGCGGTGTTGTTACGGTCTCCGTCCGCCACGCTACAGCCTCCGCGGGGGCCACCGGTTCGGAACGGCAACCGGGACCGACCCGAGACGGACCGGTCATGAAACCTCTAGCACGCGCTGTCGTGCAAATTCCGTGGGCCGGTCGTACGCCCGCTGTAACGCTTGCGCGACGCTTCTTGCGCGTACGGTCACGGAACGGGCACCGCGCTTGACGTGTCAGGGCCCTCGGGCAGACTTGGCCGGGAATGACACATTCGATCAAGGCCTGTTCGCCGGCTGACGGCGCCGCACGGCCGGTGGGGGACGCGGAGAGATGAGCCAGGACGGCGCACACGGCCGGTACGCGGGGCAGGCGCTGGCCGGGGGCCGCTACCAGCTGCGCGACTTGCTGGGCGAGGGCGGCATGGCCTCCGTGCACCTCGCGTACGACGCCGTCCTGGACCGCCCGGTCGCCATCAAGACGCTCCACACCGAACTCGGCCGGGAACAGGCGTTCCGCGAGCGCTTCCGCCGCGAGGCGCAGGCCGTGGCCAAGCTCACGCACACCAACATCGTCTCCGTCTTCGACACGGGCGAGGACGAGTTGAACGGCATGGCGACCCCGTACATCGTCATGGAGTACGTCGAGGGCCGGCCGCTGGGCTCGGTTCTTCAGGAGGACATCCGGCAGTACGGCGCGATGCCCGCCGACAAGGCCCTGAAGGTCACCGCCGACGTGCTCGCGGCCCTGGAGATCAGCCACGAGAAGGGGCTGGTGCACCGCGACATCAAGCCGGGCAACGTGATGGTGACCAAGCGGGGCGTGGTCAAGGTCATGGACTTCGGCATCGCCCGCGCCATGCAGTCCGGCGTCACCTCCATGACCCAGACCGGCATGGTCGTCGGCACCCCGCAGTACCTCTCGCCCGAGCAGGCCCTCGGCCGCGGCGTGGACGCCCGCTCCGACCTGTACTCGGTCGGCATCATGCTGTTCCAGCTGGTCACCGGGCGGCTGCCGTTCGACGCGGACTCGCCGCTGGCCATCGCCTACGCGCATGTGCAGGAGGAGCCGGTGGCGCCCTCCTCGGTCAACCGCGCGCTGCCGCCCGCCGTGGACGCGCTGGTCGCCCGCGCGCTCAAGAAGAACCCGAACGAGCGCTTCCCGACCGCCGAGTCCATGCGCGACGAGTGCCTGCGGGTCGCGGCCTCCGTCCAGCCGGCCCCGCCGAGCATCGTGCCGGGCGCCGGTCCGACGCAGAGCGGCTCGGGTGTCGGCTCCGCGGTGTTCCCGCCGGTCGACCAGGCGACCCCGGCGCCGCACGGACAGGTGCAGACGCCGTACCAGCCGGCTCCGGCACCGGTCCCGAACCCGTACGGCCGGCCGGCGCCCGCCCCGGGCTACGGCTATCCGCAGCAGGGCGGCTACCAGACGGCCCCCGTGGGCTACGGCACGGCTCCGACCCCGCCGCCGTACACGATGGCGCCCCAGCAGGCCGCGGGACCCGGCGGCGGCCGGAACAGGCGGCCGGTGGTCGTCGGCTCGGTCGCGGTGGCGGCCGTCGTGGCCGTAGGCCTGGCCGTCGCGCTCACGCTGAGGCACACCGGCGAGGACACCGAGGGCGGCAGCGGCGGATCGAGCGCCTCGGCGTCCGCGTCCCACCAGGCGGGCTACCGCGGCCCGGACCCCACCCGGCGGATCGACAAGACCAAGTGCACCGATCCGCAGGAGTCCTACAGCGACCCGGACAAGATCGAGCTGCCCGACTTCCGGTACAAGGACATCGGCTCCGTGAAGCAATGCCTCCAGGCCGCCGGCTGGAAGTGGAACATCAAGCACCAGGATGACAACACCTGGGGCGAGGGGACGGTCCTCAACCAGTTCCCCGCCCAGGGCACCGACGTCGACCAGGACGAGGTGGGCACCATCGAGCTGAGCGTGTCGACGGGCAACCCGCCGCAGTGAGCCGCCCGGCGGTTCGGCGTGACAGGCCGGGCCCGGCGGTCGCCCGCCGGGCCCTTGGTGTGTACGCCCGAATCCGGAGTGCTTACAGGTAGGGGCCGCCCGAGCGGCCGCCGGTGTGGTGGTCGTCGCCGCCCTCGTGGCCGGCCACGCCCGGCGGGAGCGCGCGGCGCATCTGCTCCAGCTGGGCCCGGGCGGCCATCTGCTGGGCGAACAGCGTCGTCTGGATCCCGTGGAAGAGGCCCTCCAGCCAGCCCACCAACTGCGCCTGCGCGATCCGCAGTTCCGCGTCGCTCGGAGTGGCGTCGTCGGTGAACGGCAGGGAGAGCCGTTCCAGTTCCTCGACCAGCTCGGGGGCCAGGCCGTCCTCCAGCTCCTTCACCGAGCTGGCGTGGATCTCCTTGAGCCGCACCCGGCTGGCCTCGTCGAGGGGAGCCGCCCGCACCTCCTCCAGCAGCTGCTTGATCATGCTGCCGATCCGCATGACCTTGGCCGGCTGTTCCACCTGCTCCGTCACCGGGGTCTCACGGGAGTCCTCGTGCCCGTCGCCACCGCCGAGCGCCATCCCGTCCTGACCCACGACAAGGATCTGGGGGTTCCCCGGCGACCGTTCGTTCCTCGGCATCTCCATGCCGCCATTCTCTCGCACGCCACCACCTCATCACCGTGGTGCCCCCTTGTGGGGCTGATCCACCGTTTAGACCCGACGGCCCAATCCGGAATGCCGTCCTTGGCATCGAATGTGAGGCTTGTTCCCGTCGGTTTTCCATCGGTCACGGCACCTGGGCCCCGGGAGGTCACCGACGTGACTGCACGCCCACGACTCACGCTGCGCTGTCTCCGGCTGCTCGTCGTCCTCACGGCGACGGCCCTGCCGGCGCACGGCACCGCCGTCGCGTACGGCGCCCCGTCCGTCCTCGCCGCTGAGCCGGACACCGCCCGCCCCTCCACCACCGGGCACCGGGCGCAGACCGGCACGCGGCAGGGAATCAGGCAGGGCGCGGCCCCGGAGCACGCGCCTCCTCTGACGGCCGTCCCGGAGCACGCGCCCCCCGAGGGCACGGCTCCCGAGCACGCCGCCCCGGACCGCGGCCGCCCGGACCAGGGCCCCCCGCAGGAGGCTTCCCCGGAGGAAGCGTCCTCGGACGAGTCGTCCCCGGACGAGACACCCTCGGAGGACGAGTCGTCCCCGGACGAGACACCCTCGAAGGACGCGTCCGCCGCCGTCCCGGTGCCGTCCGACTCCGCCTCGGCGTCGCTCCACCCCTCTCGTCCCCTCGCCTCCGTCGAGCCGTCCCGGGCGGGCAGCCGGGCCGGCGAGGGCCGGATGCGGCCGGGGCGGCCGGACGGGCCCGAGATCGAGGACCAGGACGACGACGACCCGCCTCCCGCCACCCCCGCCGCCCAGCCGGAGGAGCCGGAGACCGCGGAGGTGCCGAGCGTCTCCCCGTCACCCCTGGAGACCGGCCCGGACCCCACCGGATCCCCGCAGGGGCCCGCCGCCGAGCAGGCGGCCCAGCAGGCCGGGGCGCCCACGGAGCCGGTCTCGCGGGTCCTCCCGCTCGGCAGCGGCCTGGTCCTCGTCGGTCTCGGCCTGGGGCTGGCCCTCCTCGGCCTGAGACTCCGCAAGAGCTGACCGCCCCGGACCGCCCACGTCACTACGGCGCGACCAGCAGCACCTTGCCGACGTGACCGCTCGCCTCCACCAGCCGGTGCGCCTCGGCCGCCTCCGGCATCGGCAGCTCCCGGTCCACGACCGGGCGGACGTGCCCGCCGGCGAGCAACGGCCACACGTGCTCGCGTACGGCGGCGACGATGGCCGCCTTCTCCTCCAGCGGACGGGCGCGCAGCGAGGTCGCGCTGATCGCGGCCCGCTTGCTGAGCAGCGTGCCGATGTTCAGCTCGCCCTTCACACCGCCCTGCATGCCGATGATCGCGAGGCGTCCGTTGACGGCGAGCGCCTGGACGTTGCGGTCCAGGTACTTCGCGCCCATGTTGTCGAGGATGACGTCGGCGCCCGCGCCGTCGGTGGCCTGCTTGATCTCGGCGACGAAGTCCTGCTCGCGGTAGTTGATCAGGACGTCCGCGCCCAGTTCGGCGCAGCGGTCGAGCTTCTCCTTCGTCCCGGCGGTCACCGCGACCTTGGCGCCGACGGCCTTGGCGAGCTGGATCGCCATGGTGCCGATGCCGCTGGAGCCGCCGTGCACCAGCAGGGTCTCGCCCGGACGCAGATGGGCGACCATGAACACGTTGGACCAGACCGTGCAGACGACCTCGGGCAGTGCGGCGGCGCGCGTGAGCTCCACGCCCTCGGGCGCGGGCAGCAGCTGCCCGGCCGGTACGGCGACCTTCTCGGCGTAGCCGCCGCCCGCGAGCAGCGCGCACACCTGGTCGCCGACGGCCCAGCCGGAGACGCCGGGGCCGAGCGCGGCGATCCTGCCGGAGCACTCCAGGCCGGGGTAGGGGGAGGCGCCGGGCGGCGGGTTGTAGAAGCCCTGGCGCTGCAGGATGTCGGCGCGGTTGACAGCGCTGGCCGCCACCTCGACCAGCACCTCGCCCTCACCGGGCACCGGG
This sequence comes from Streptomyces sp. NPDC004658, assembly GCF_040609555.1. Taxonomy (NCBI): domain Bacteria; kingdom Bacillati; phylum Actinomycetota; class Actinomycetes; order Kitasatosporales; family Streptomycetaceae; genus Streptomyces; species Streptomyces sp. NPDC004658. The sequence goes on along the minus strand of NZ_JBEXKG010000001.1, from coordinate 213,075 downwards.
TCGGGGACCTCGTCCCACACCAGCGCCTCGGGACCACCAGGTTCGGGAATCGTGATCGCATGCATGCCGGTGACGCTACTCCCCCAGGGATCGGTCATCCGGGTGGCAGGGGGCGGATGTCCGGGGTGACGCGGGTCTCGGGGGTGGCACGGACGATGGTGATGAGCCGGTCCGTCAGCTGGAGGGTGCCGACGGACGGATCGTCGTAGCCGAGCACCCGGTGCCCGCGGACGACGCTCACCACCAGGTCGTCCGTCTCGCGTGGCGTCTTGCCGACCTCGCCACGGATCACCGGCCGTTCGACGAGGTCCAGCCCGCTGCCCTGCTGGATCAGGTCCTCCATGACCATGCCGGCCGCGGGGCTGAGCACGGACAGGCCGAGCAGGCGGCCGGCCGCACCGGAGCTGGTGATGACGGCGTCGGCGCCGGACTGCCTGAGCAGCGGGGCGTTCTCCTCCTCACGGACCGCGGCCACGATCTTGGCGGTGCGGTTGAGCTGGCGGGCGGTCAGCGTGACGAGGACGGAGGTGTCGTCACGCTGTGGGGCGACGATGATCTGCCGGGCCTTGTGCACCTCGGCCCGTTTGAGCACGTCACTGCGGGTGGCGTCGCCTATGACGCCTGCGTAGCCCTCGGCGGTGGCCGCGTCGATCGCCTTGGAGCTGGGGTCGACCACGACCACCTGCTCCTTCTTCAGCCCGGTGACGCAGACGGTCTTGATGGCCGACCGTCCCTTCGTGCCGAAGCCGACGACGACGGTGTGGTCGCGCAAGGTGGACCTCCAGCGGTTCAGGCGCCATTCCTCACGGGTGCGTTCGGTGAGGACCTCCAGCGTGGTGCCGACCAGGATGATCAGGAACAGCACGCGCAGGGGCGTGATGACGAGGATGTTGGTGAGCCGGGCGCTGTCGCTGACCGGGGTGATGTCGCCGTATCCGGTGGTGGAGAGGGTGACGGTCGCGTAGTAGAACGCGTCGAGCAGGTCGACGGGGCCGTCGGAGCTGTCGCGGTAGCCCTCGCGGTCGGCGTAGACGACCAGCGCGGTGGCGACCAGCACCACCAGGGCCATGACGAGCCGCTTGACGACCTGGCGGATCGGACGCTCCACCACTTTTCTCGGGAGTTTCACCCGATGGGTCACCAGATGTTCGCCCGCTTGGCGGGCGATGGCGTCATGGCCCGGAAGTTTCACGTGAAACACACCCCGATTCCGGCGCTCGCCCATGGCAGGTCCAGCAGCTCGGCCTCCTCGCCCTGTAAGGCCCCACCCGGCGGTACGACGGCCAGCGCGTCGGCGGCGGCGATGCCCCGCAGCATGGCCGGACCGTTGTAGTGCAGCGGCATGGCGTGGTCACCGCGCAGCACCACGGGGATGAGCCGGGTGTCGTGCGGGTGCCCGTGCACCGCTTCCCTGAGCGGCAGCGTGTACGGCTCGGGGGCGGGGCGGGCGGCGAGGGTCCGTAGCAGCGGTTCGGCGAGGGTGAGCAGCCCGGAGACGGCCGCGAGGGGGTTGCCGGGCAGGCCGACGAGGTGCTGCTGGTCCTTGGTGCGGGCCAGGAGCATGGGATGGCCGGGGCGCACCTTGACGCCGTCGACGAGGAGTTCGGCGCCAACGCGTTCCAGGACGGGGTGGACGTGGTCGACGGGACCGGCCGCGGTACCGCCCGTGGTGATGATCAGGTCGGCGGTGGAGCGGGTGACCGCCTTCTGCAGGGCCTTGGCGTCGTCACCGATCCGGCGTACGGCGATGACGTCGGCACCGAGCGCGCGCAGCCAGGACGGCAGCATGGGGCCCAGGGCGTCCCGGATCAGCCCGTCGTGCGGCAGACCCTCGGTGAGCAACTCGTCGCCCAGGACGAGGACTTCGGCGCGGGGACGCGGCACGACGGTGACCGTGTCGTAGCCGGCCGCCGCGGCGAGGCCGAGGACGGCGGGGGTGACCAGGGTGCCGACCGGCAGCAACTGGTCGCCGCTGCGGCATTCCTGGCCGCGCGGGCGGATGTCCTGGCCGTGGAGCATGTCGCGGGTGGTGTGCAGACGGCCCTGGGCGTCGATCCGGCCGTGTTCGGTACGCAGGACGGCGGTGGTGTCGGCGGGGATGCGGGCGCCGGTGGCGATGCGCACCGCCTCGCCGTCGGTGAGCGGGTCGGGCTGCGCGTGCCCGGCGAGCACGCCCTCCTCGCGCACCTGCCAGGGTCCGGGCCCGGCGACCGCCCAGCCGTCCATCGCCGAGGTGTCGAAGGAGGGCAGGTCGGTGAGGGCGTCGAGGGGCGCGGCCAGGGCCAGCCCGAGGGCGTCGCCGAGCGGCACGGAGACGGGGGCGCGGCGGGCGCGGGAACGCCCGGCGCGCGCGGCGGTCTCCCGGGCCTGGGGCCAGGGAGTGGCCCGGTGCCGTCCTGCGGGCCGTCCACCGGGCGACCGGTCGGCCGGGACGGACGCCTGGCCCGCGCCGTCGTCGGCGCTGTCGTCCCTTGGCTCCCTGCGGGCATCCCTCACGAGCGCCAGAGCCTCCTCGACGTCGAGGTCGTCGGTGTCTTCGGCGGGTGCCTCGGACCGGGTGCCGGGGGCGGTCATCCGGCGTCCGGGGCGCTCGGGCCCCCGCTCCTGGCGTCCGTGCCGCCCCCACCGTTCTCTTCCTCCCAGCGCAGCGCCAGCGCGGCGGCCCTGCGCGCGGCCTCGGCGACGGCCTCGGGGCCGCCCTTGCCCTGGGCGGCGGCGTAACCGACGAGGAAGGTGGTCAGCGGGGCGGCGGGCCGGGCCACACCGTGCGCTGCGTCGCGGGCCAGATCGAGGAGGACGCCGGTGTCGACGTCCAGTTCGATGCCCAACTCGTCCTTGACTGCGGAGATCCATTCATCCAACACGGATCCATGCTCCCTGATGCGTGCCCTGGCCGTCGCGATGTCGTCCCAGGTGTCGCAGTCGAAGGAGGCGAGCGCGTCCGGGACACGGGTGAGGCGGAGGGCACCGGTCAGCCGGCGCAGGGGCAGCCCGGTGAGGCCGCCGTGCGTGGCGGCGAGGGCGCCCAGCTCGCGGCGCAGGGCGGCGGTGCGGTAGGCGGCGACAAGCGGCTGGTCGCGGCCGTCGGCGTCGGTGAGCAGCGCGCCGTCGGCCCCGGTGTCCTGCAGGGCGCTCAACAGGCGCCACAGCGTGGGCCGGCCGAGAAAGGGCAGGTCTGCGGAGAGGACGACGGTGTGCGCGGCGGTGGTGAGCCGCAGGCCGGCCTCCAGCGCGGCGACCGGTCCACCGCCGGGCGGCTCCTCGCGCGCCCAGCGCACCGGGCGGACGGTGGGCCGGGGCGCGGCCACGACGACGGTCGTCCCGGCGTCCGCACAGGCCCCGAGCACCCGGTCGAGCAGCGCGCGGCCACCGACCCGGAGCCCCGGCTTATCGGCCCCGCCGAGCCGCCGGGCGGCACCGCCGGCCAGCACGACGGCGTCGTACGGCGCGGGAGCCCGGGGGGTGCGGGTCCCGGGAGCGGCGGGGGCGGTGTCGGTCACCCTCCGAGTATGTCCTGCTGGTTCCTCCTTCCGAACCCGTGTCTCACGGGAAGCCCGTTCTCACAGGGTGCGCAGCAGCACCGCCGGCTGTTCCACGCAGTCCGCGACGTACCGCAGGAAGCCGCCCGCCGTACCGCCGTCGCACACCCGGTGGTCGAAGGTGAGCGAGAGCTGGACGACCTGGCGGACGGCCAGTTCGCCCTCGTGCACCCACGGCTTGGGGACGATGCGGCCGACGCCGAGCATGGCCGCCTCGGGGTGGTTGATGATCGGGGTGGAGCCGTCGACGCCGAAGACGCCGTAGTTGTTCAGCGTGAAGGTCCCGCCGGTGAGTTCCCCGGGGGTGAGCGTCCCGGTGCGGGCGGCCTCGGTGAGCCGGGCGAACTCGGCGGTCAGCGACTCCGCGTCGCGCGCGTGGGCGTCCCGCACGACGGGCACGACGAGGCCGCGCTCCGTCTGTGCGGCGAACCCGAGGTGGACCTGGTCGAGCCGGACGACCTCGCGGGCCTCGGTGTCGACGAAGGAGTTCAGCTCGGGGAACCGGGCGAGTCCGGCCGTGCAGATGCGGGCGAGCAGCGCCAGGAGGGAGATCTTCGGGCCTCCGGCCGCGTTCATCGCGGCACGCGCGCGCATGAGTTCCGTCGCGTCGGCGTCGACCCAGCAGGTGGCGTCCGGGATCTCCCGGCGGCTGCGGGAGAGCTTGTCGGCGACGGCACCGCGCACGCCCTTGAGCGGGATCCGGGTCCCGCCGCCCTGGGCCGCGGGTGCCGCGGTGGTCCGTGCGACCGGCTCCTCGGCCGTGCGGGCCGGTGCGGTCTCGGCCCGCAGCGCGTTCTCGACGTCCGCGCGCAGGATGAGCCCGTCCGGTCCCGACCCGGCCAACTGCCGCAGATCGACGCCGTTGTCCCGGGCCAGCCTGCGCACGAGGGGCGAGATCACGGGGACCGGCCCCTCGGCGTGCGTGGCGGGCGCGGCGGTGGGCGTGGCGGGTGCGGCGGCGGGTGCCTGCTCCACCGCCGGTGCGGCCGCACGCGCGGGGGTGTGGGCGTCGCCCGGGCGCCGGACGCCCTGTCCGTCGACCGCACCCGTACCCGCCCGGACCCGGCGCCGGCGTGCCGCCGGGGCCTGGGTGCCGTAGCCCACCAGGACGTTGCCGGAGCCCTCCGGTTCCGGTTCCGGTCCGCCCACGGCCACCGTCAGCAGCGGGGCGCCGACGGGCAGTTCGGTGCCCTCCTCTCCGTAGCGGGCGGTGACCACGCCGCCGTACGGGCAGGGCACCTCGACCATCGCCTTGGCCGTCTCGACCTCGACCACCGGCTGGTCGACGGCGACCACGTCACCGACCTGGACCAGCCAGCGGACGATCTCCGCCTCGGTGAGCCCTTCGCCGAGGTCGGGCAGCTTGAACTCCAGCACCTGAGCCATCAGCCCTCGGCCTCCCACTGCAGCCGGGCCACGGCGTCCAGGATGCGGTCGACGCCGGGCAGGTGGTGCCGCTCCAGCATGGGCGGCGGGTACGGGATGTCGAACCCGGCCACGCGCAGCACCGGCGCCTCCAGGTGGTGGAAACAGCGCTCGGTGACGCGGGCCGCGATCTCGCCGCCCGGTCCGCCGAATCCGGTGGACTCGTGGACGACGACGGCACGGCCGGTGCGCCGGACGGACGCGCAGACCGTCTCGTCGTCGAACGGCACCAGGGAGCGCAGGTCGACGACCTCCAGGTCCCAGCCCTCGGCCTGGGCGGCCTCGGCGGCCTCCAGGCAGACCGGCAGCGACGGGCCGTAGGTGATGAGCGTGGCGCTGCGGCCGGTCCGGCGGACCACGGCCCGGCCGATGGGCTCCACGTCCGTCGGCTGCTCAGGGTTCCAGCTGTCCTTCGACCAGTACAGCCGCTTGGGCTCCAGGAAGACGACCGGGTCGTCGGAGGCGATGGCCTGGCGCAGCAGGCCGTAGGCGTCGGCGACGGTGGCGGGGGTGACGACATGGAGGCCGGGCGTCGCCATGTAGTAGGCCTCGGAGGAGTCGCTGTGGTGCTCGACGCCGCCGATGCCGCCGCCGTAGGGGATGCGGACGGTGAGGGGCAGGGGCATCCTGCCGCGCGTGCGGTTGCGCATCCGGGAGACATGGCTGACCAGCTGCTCGAACGCCGGGTAGGCGAAGGCGTCGAACTGCATCTCCACCACGGGCCGGAGGCCGTACATCGCCATGCCGACGGCGGTGCCGAGGATGCCGGCCTCGGCGAGGGGGGTGTCGGTGCAGCGGTCCTCGCCGAACTCCTTGGCCAGCCCGTCGGTGACGCGGAAGACCCCGCCGAGGGTGCCGACGTCCTCGCCCATGACGTGCACGGTCGGGTCGGCGGCCATCGCGTCGCGCATCGCGCGCGTGAGGGCCTGCGCCATGGTGGCGGGCTTGACGGCGACGGTGGTCATCGGGCGCCGCCTTCCCGGGCGCCGGGCTCGCCGTGCTGCTCCTGCTCGGCCTCCAGCTCGGCCTCCAGCTCGGCCCGCAGCAGGGCGCGCTGTTCGCGCAGTTGGGCGGTGGTCTCGGCGTAGACGTGGTCGAAGAGGTCCATGCAGTCGAGTTCGGGGTCCTGGTTCATGCGTTCCCGCAAGGCTGCGGCCATCGTCTCGGCGTCCTGGCGGGCCGCCTCGATGCCGGCGTCGTCCAGCAGCCCGCGTGTGGTCAGTTCGCGTTCCAGCAGCTCGATGGGGTCGTGGGCGCGCCAGGCCGCGACCTCCGCGTCGCCCCGGTAGCGGGTGGCGTCGTCGGCGTTGGTGTGGGCGTCGACGCGGTACGTCACCGCTTCCACCAGGGTGGGGCCGCCGCCCGCGCGCGCGTGCCGCACGGCGTCGCTGAGGACCTCGTGCACGGCGGCGGCGTCGTTGCCGTCGACCAGCCGGCCCGGCATGCCGTACCCGACGGCCTTGTGGGCCAGGGAGGGTGCGGCGGTCTGCTTGGCGAGCGGGACGGAGATGGCGAAGCCGTTGTTCTGGACCAGGAAGACGACGGGTGCCTGCCAGACGGCGGCGAAGTTCAGTGCCTCGTGGAAGTCGCCCTCGCTGGTGCCGCCGTCGCCGACCATGGCCAGCGCGACCACGTCGTCGCCCTTGAGGCGGGCGGCGTGCGCGAGGCCGACGGCGTGGGGCAGCTGGGTGGCGAGCGGGGTGCTGAGGGGGGCCACCCGGTGGGCGTAGGGGTCGTAGCCGGTGTGCCAGTCACCGCGCAGCAGGGTGAGCGCCTCGACGGGGTCCACACCCCGGGCGACGACGGCGAGCGTGTCGCGGTAGCTGGGGAAGAGCCAGTCGCGCTCCTCCAGCGCCAGGGCGGCGGCGATCTCGCAGGCCTCCTGGCCGGTGCTGGACGGGTAGACGGCGAGCCGGCCCTGCTTGGTCAGCGCGGTGGCCTGCGTGTTGTACCGGCGCCCGCGCACCAGCTGGGCGTACAGCCGGCGCAGCAGGCCGGGGTCGGCCTTGCCGGCCGCCTCCGTTCCGAGGACGCGGTAGGGCTCGGCGTCGGGCAGCAGCGGCGCGGGGTCCATACGGGGCTGCCAGGCGGGCGGCGGCGATGGCCGGTACGCGCCCCGCTGCTCCAGAACCGTCATGACGGCACCTCCTCGTGGGAGTGGCTACGGGAGGCGTGTCGCCTGTGACCCGCCTCACCAACCGATTGTTCGGTCGTCGGCACATTTTGGCTACAGGTGCCTCCAGGCTGTGGACAAACGGTTCTCCACAGCCTGGAATGACCGCAGGACGTCCACGGCGAGGAAGCGGGAGGACATGGGAGCTGAACAAATGGCCGCCGGGCCGCAGGACGGCGCCGCGCTGCCGCCGCCGCGCCCGCTGGACGCCATCGACCAGGACATCCTGAAGATCCTCCAGGCGGACGGCCGGGCCTCGATACGGTCGGTGGCCGAGCGCGTGCACGTCTCGCGCGCCAACGCCTACGCGCGCATCAACCGGCTCGTCGAGGACGGCGTGATCCGGGGCTTCAGCGCCCGCGTGGACCATGAGCGGGCAGGTCACGGCACATCGGCGTACATCACGCTGAAGATCGTCCAGAACAGCTGGCGCACGGTCCGCGAGCAGCTCAGGCAGCTGCCCGGCGCCTCCCACATCGCTCTGGTGGGCGGCGACTTCGATGTGCTGCTGCTGGTGCACACGCCCGACAACCGGGCGCTGCGCGAACTGGTGCTGACCCGGCTCCAGGCGATCCCCGAGGTGCTCAGCACGCGCACCCTGCTGGTGTTCGAGGAGGAGGACCTGGAGCCGGACGGCTGAGGTCAGTCCCGGCGCAGTCCCGAGAACACCAGCCGGACGACGGCGTCGGCCACCTCACGGTCGCTCGCGCCCCGCACGTCCGGCCGGTACCACTCCACGATCGAGTTGATCATCCCGAAGACCAGCCGGGTGGCCAGGCGGACCTCCACGTCGCCGCGCACGTCCCCGTCGGCCGCCGCCGCCTTCAGCAGCTCGGCGACCCGGTGGTCGAAGTCGCGGCGCCGCTCCAGCGCCCAGCGCTCGGTCTCGGTGTTGCCGCGCACGCGCAGCAGCAGCGTCACATAGGGCAGCTCGGCCGTGAGCACCTCGACCATGCGGCGCACGACGTGCTCCAGCCGGTCGGCCGGACGCCCCACGCGCGCGTGCTCCTCGTCCAGGATCGCGAACAGGCCGTCCAGGGCGCGGCTGACGGCCCGGCGCAGCAGCTCCTCCTTGCCGCTGACATGGTGGTATATCGACGATTTGGAGATGCCGGCCGCCTTGGACAGGTGCTCCATGGAGGTGCCGTCGTAGCCGCGCTCGTTGAAGACGCGGACGGCGACGGAGAGCAGCGTCTCGGGGGTGTAGGTGTCGCGCTTGGCCGTGGTCATGAGGTGCCCTCCCGCTTGTCCTGGGCGTACGAGTGGCGGTAGAGCGCCAGGGAAGGCGCGTAGCGGCCGGAGGGGTCGCGCTCGTGCAGCTCGTCCAGCAGTTCGTGGGCCCAGGCGCGGGGCAGGCGGCGGCTCCACTCGAAGGGCCCGAGCGGGTAGTTGACGCCGAGGCGCATCGCGGTGTCGACGTCCTCCTCGGTGGCGACGCCCTTGGCGACGGCGTCGTGCGCGAGGTCGATGATCCGGGCGACCGTGCGGGCGACGATCATGCCGGGGATGTCGCCGATGACGCTGACCTGCTTGCCGAGCGCCTGGAAGAGGCCGGTGGCCTCGGCGAGGGTCTGCGGCAGGGTGTCCTGGGCGGTGGACAGGGCGATGCGGGTGGCCTGGCGGTAGTCCAGGGCGAGGTCGAAGAAGACGACGTCGCGGAACTCCACGGAGGTCTGGCCGTCGGCGAGGGCCAGCTGGCCGCCGCCGGGCAGCACCAGGCGGGTGCCGTTGTCCTCGTCCTCCTGGCGGACCTGGATGCCGGCCTCGCGGATCATCGCCAGCAGCTCGGCGGCCGGGCCCAGGTCCCCCTCGGCGATGACGTAGGCGGGCGGCTGCTCCTTGTCGGCGGTGTGCGGCTCGGGCCGCTCGGCTCCCTCGGCGTAGTCGTACCAGCCGCGCCCGCTCTTGCGGCCGAGCCGGCCGGACTCCACCAGCCGGCGCTGGGCCAGGGAGGGGGTGAAGCGCACGTCCTGGAAGAAGGACTGCCACACCGAGTGGGTGACGGACTCGTTGACGTCCTGGCCGATCAGGTCGGTCAACTCGAACGCGCCCATCCTGAAGCCGCCCGACTCGCGCAGGACCGCGTCGATGGTCGCGGGGTCGGCGGCCTGGGCCTCGTACACGGCGAACGCCTCGGCGTAGAACGGCCTGGCGATGCGGTTGACGATGAAGCCGGGAGTGTCCGCGCAGGCCACCGGGGTCTTGCCCCAGGCGCGGGCGGTCTCGTACGCGCGCGTGGCCGACGTGACGTCGGTGGCGAACCCGGAGACCACCTCGACCAGCGGCAGCAGCGGCGCCGGGTTGAAGAAGTGCAGGCCGACGAAGCGCCCGGGGTGGCGCAGGGCGCCGCCGATGGCCGTCACCGACAGCGAGGAGGTGTTGGTGGCGAGCAGGCAGTCCTCGGCGACGATCTCCTCCAGCTCGCCGAAGAGCCGCTGCTTGACGTCCAGCCGCTCCAGGACGGCCTCCACGACCAGCCCGCAGCCGGCCAGTTCCGCGAGGCTGTCCACGGGCGTCAGGCGGGCGCGGGCCGCCTCGCGGTCGGCTTCCGTGAGCCGGTCCTTGGCCACGAGCCGGTCGAGGCGGGCGCCGATCGCTTCGGCCGCGTCCCGGGCCCGCCCGGGTGCGGCGTCGTAGAGCCGCACGGGGTGCCCGGCGACCAGCGCGACCTGGGCGATTCCCTGGCCCATGGTGCCGGTGCCGACGACGGCCACGGGGCTGCTGAGGTCGAGTGCTGTCATGTGCGCGATCCTCCCGCACGGGGTTTTCCACAGATGCGGCGGACCCCCTTGAACCGACCGATCGTTCGGTTACTCTAGCTCTGACCGTCCCATCCCGCTGCTCTTTCTGCCAGGTCCGAACTCGACGACGAGTTCTCCAGACGAGGAGTTGGTCCCGCATGGCCGCCGAACTGACCGCACCCGGGCTGATCGAGAAACACCGGCCCACGCTCGACCAGGCCCTGGAGGCCATCCGCACCCGCGCGTACTGGTCCCCGCACCCCGAGCACCCCAAGGCCTACGGCGAGAACGGCAGCCTGGACGCCGCGGCGGGCAAGGCCGCCTTCGACGCCCTGCTGGGCACCCGCCTCGACCTCGGCCAGCCCGGCACGGACGACTGGGTGGGCGGCGAGGTCTCGCCGTACGGCATCGAGCTGGGCGTCACCTACCCGCACGCGGACGTCGACGTGCTGCTCCCGGCCATGCGGGCCGGGCAGCGGGCCTGGCGGGACGCGGGCCCGGAGGTCCGCGCGGTGGTCTGCCTGGAGATCCTCAAGCGGATCAGCGACCGGACGCACGAGTTCGCGCACGCCGTCATGCACACCAGCGGGCAGGCCTTCATGATGGCGTTCCAGGCGGGCGGCCCGCACGCCCAGGACCGCGGCCTGGAAGCGGTGGCGTACGCGTACGCGGAGCAGGTCCGCACCCCCGGAACGGCGGAGTGGACCAAGCCGCAGGGCAAGCGCGACCCGCTGGCGCTGACCAAGACCTTCACGCCGGTCCCGCGCGGGATCGGCCTGGTCATCGGCTGCAACACCTTCCCGACCTGGAACGGCTACCCGGGCCTGTTCGCCTCCCTGGCCACCGGCAACGCGGTCCTGGTCAAGCCGCACCCGCGCGCCGTGCTGCCGCTCGCGCTGACCGTCCAGGTCGCCCGGGACGTGCTGGCCGCCGCGGGCTTCGACCCGAACCTGGTGGCACTGGCCGCCGAGCGCCCCGGCGAGGGCATCGCGAAGACCCTCGCCACCCACCCCTCCATCAAGATCATCGACTACACGGGCTCGACGTCCTTCGGCGACTGGCTGGAGGCCAACGCCCGCCAGGCGCAGGTCTACACGGAGAAGGCCGGCGTCAACACGGTGCTCGTGCACTCCACGGACGACTACAAGGGCATGCTGTCCAACCTGGCGTTCTCGCTGTCCCTGTACAGCGGCCAGATGTGCACCACCCCGCAGAACCTGCTCATCCCCCGCGACGGCATCGGCACCGACCAGGGCCCCAAGACGTTCGACGAGGTCACCGCCGACCTCGCCCGCGCGGTCGACGGCCTGCTCGGCGACGACGCACGGGCGAACGCCCTGCTGGGCGCGATCGTCAACCCGGACGTCAAGGCCCGGCTGGAGGCCGCCGCCGGCCTCGGCGAGGTCGCCCTCGCCTCCCGCGAGGTCACCAACCCGGAGTTCCCGGGCGCGGTGGTCCGCACCCCGGTCATCGTCAAGCTGGACGGCGCCAAGCCGGACGACGAGGCGGCGTACATGAGCGAGTGCTTCGGCCCGGTCTCCTTCGCCGTCGCCGTCGACTCGGTGACGGACGCGGTGGAGCTGCTGCGCCGCACGGTCCGGGAGAAGGGCGCGATGACGGTCGGCGCGTACACCACGGACGCCGAGACCGAGAGGGCCGTCGAGGAGGTCTGCCTGGAGGAGGCGGCCCAGCTCTCCCTGAACCTGACCGGCGGGGTCTACGTCAACCAGACGGCCGCGTTCTCCGACTTCCACGGCTCGGGCGGCAACCCGGCGGCCAACGCGGCCCTCACCGACGGCGCCTTCGTCGCCAACCGCTTCCGGGTGGTGGAGGTGCGCCGGGAGGTCTGAGCGGCTACGCGCCCCCGGCGCTCCAGTGGTACAGCGTCATCGCCACGCTGGTGGCCAGGTTGTAACTGGAGACCTGCGGGCGCATCGGCAGGCGCAGCAGGTGATCGGCTCGGGCGCGGAGTTCCGGCGACAGGCCGGAGCGTTCCGAGCCGAAGGCCAGCACGGCGTCGTCGGGCAGCTTCGTGCCGCGGATGTCCTCGCCCTCCGGGTCGAGGGCGAACAGCGGCCCGGCGGGCAGCTCGTCGACGCCGAGGCGTTCGACGGCGGTCGCGAAGTGCAGACCCGCCCCGCCGCGCACCACCGTGGGGTGCCAGGGATCGAGCGTGCCCGTGGTGACCACACCGGTCGCCCCGAACCCGGCGGCGAGCCGGATCACGGCACCGGCGTTGCCCAGGTTGCGGGGGTTGTCCAGGACGACGACGGGCGCGGTGCGGGGCGTGCGGGCGAGCGCGCGCAGGTTGGCCTCGCGGGAGGGCCGTACCGCGAGGGCGGCCACACCGGTCGGATGGGGGCGCTGGACGAGGGAGGCGTACGCCTGGCCGCTCACCTCGACGAGGAGGGCGTCCAGGGTCTCGCGTACGTCCCCGGCCAGCTCCTCGGCGAGGGCCAGGGCGGCCCGCCGGTCGGTGGTGACCGCGACCGGCACCTCGGCCCCGAAGCGCAGCGCGTGCTTCAGGGCGTGGAAGCCGTCGAGGAGCACGGCGGTGTCCGCGTGCTCGCGCCAGCGGCTCAGCGGGTCGCTCATGCCGTGAACCCTACGTGGTCCGCCGCGTTCTCCTCCGGGGAGCGCGGCGCCGGGACCGTACGGCCGGCGCGCCGGGCGAGCCGCCCCCGCGCGCGCGCCGCCAGGTCGCCCAGCCGGCGCAGGAAGGACGTCGGCAGGAAGACCGCGTCGGCGGTGATCATGGCCAGCGAGAAGAACGGCAGCCCGAGGACGACCGCGATCACCGCGTGCTCGGTCATCATCAGCACCAGCAGGACGTTCTTGACCCGCCGGTTGAACAGGGTGAACGGGAAGGCGACCTGCACCATGACGGTGCCGTAGGCCACGATCATCATGATCGTGCCGCTGGACGACATCAGGTCGGCGAGGCCGGGCCAGGGCGAGAAGTAGTCCAGGTGGAGCGGGTAGTAGACGGCGGTGCCGTCCTGCCATCGCGAGCCCTGGATCTTGTACCAGCCGGCCGTGGCGTAGATCAGGCAGGCCTCCGCCATGATCACGACCAGGGCGCCGTTGTGCAGGATGTCGGCGATGACGTCCAGCAGCATCCGCGGCTGCTGCCAGGCCTCCCGGCGGCCGGCGACCCACCACAGCCCGAGCACCGCCCACACCGTCCACAGCAGCGCCGGGATCAGCCAGCCGTTGCCGAACAACCGGCCGGTCACCGCCGCCGTGCCCAGCGCGAGCCCGAGCACCGCCCACAGCACCGGCCCCACCCGGTCGGCGGGTGCCCGCTCGCCCCGCGCGCGTGCCGCCGCAGCGCGGGCCGCGCGCCGCGCGTCGAGGGACCAGACCTGCCCGCAGCGTGTGAACACCAGGTAGATGGCCATCAGGTGCAGGACGTTGTCGCCGCCGTCACCTATGAACACGCTGCGGTTCTGCAGCGACAGCACGCCCACCATGAAGAGCACGGAGGCCGTGCGGGTGCGCCAGCCGAGCATCAGGGCCGCACTGGCGAGGATGGCCAGCGTGTAGCAGCACTCGAACCAGAGCTGTCCGTCGGACCACAGCAGCGCCGTGAAGGCGTCGTTGTCCGCGGTGAGCTGCTTGGCGAGGTTCCAGCCCCACGGTCCGGAGGGGCCGTAGAGCTCCTGGCGGTGGGGGAACTCCCGCAGCAGGAACAGCATCCAGGTCCCGGCGAAGCCGATCCGGATCACGGCGCTCTGGTACGGCCCGAGGGCCGCCCCGGTGACCCGGGCGACACCGCGCGACAGCGTCAGGGAGAGACGGTTCACCGCACACCTCCGGCGGCCTCGTCGGCGGTCACGGACCACCAGGGCAGCAGGCGGTAGGCGGGCTTGTCGGACACCCGCTCACGGCTCCACGGCGGCGGCTGGACGTTGGTGGTGCGGGCACGGACCTGCACGCGCTGTATCACGCCGTCCCGTCTCGTCGGATCGTCCCGGTACAGGCGCATCACCACGATCCGGCGCATGTACTGCTCGGACAGGGAGCCGCGCAGGCCGACGGGCCGGTTGTCGGCGGCGTGCGTGGCGGTGAGGAAGTCCCAGGCCCGGCGCAGTTCGTTCTGCTGGGTGTGGCTGGGCGCCAGGTTGCCGTCGATGGCGGCGCCGTCCTGGGCGGACAGGTCGGTCCACCCGGTGGTGCGCAGGCCGCCGTCCCGCATCCGCACCTCGGCGCGGACCTGTACGGCGATGTTCTGCTGCAGCGGGTTGGGGGCGAACAGCTTCCAGTTCTGCTCGAACTCCGGGTACACCCACTCCTCTATCGCCTTGCCGTGCTGCTTCGTCACGGTGTTCGCGGGCGCGAGGCTGAGGAAGACCATCAGCAGGTGCACACACGCGGCCACGGCGACCACGGCGAGCGCCAGCGCCGCGCCGATCTGGTAGCCGGGGGAGAGCGCGGCGACGCCGGTGCGGGGCCGGGGCGCGTCGGCGGGCGGCGGGAGCTGCGCGGGTTCTTCCGGGAGACGCGTCCCGGCCGACCCGTCCGGGCCCTGTGGGCCCCGCGAGTCCTCGTCGTACGCGTCCATTCCGTCCCGTCCCCCGTTTCGGCTCATGTGGCTGGTCGGTCGCCGGTCCCGTGCGGTCGTGCGGCCCGTCGTGCGGCCCGGGGGCCGGCTGAGCGGGGCGGCGCGGGAGCGCACCACCAGACGCAAGGGTCTCGTCGTTCTCGAACGCCACGTCTCGGCGCTCGCACGGAACGGTACTCAGCCCCGGGCCCCGGGCGCAGCCCCGGGTACGGACCGACCGCGGTGGTCCTCGCCACGCGGTACGGCCAAGGGCGCGGGCCGCGGGCACGGCCTGCCGTGCCCTGTCCGCCTTGTCCACAGGCTGTGGGCGCAGTTTTCCACAGCGGTTGACACCCACCGCGGCCCGGCACACCATGGACTACGCACGGACCGAACGATCGGTCGGGGCGCTGGCCGGGACACTGGCCGGGACGTACCGACCGGACCGAGTTCACCGAGAGAGCCCGAGGTCAGGGGGATCGCATGGCCACAGCAGCCGCGCAGCGCACGGCCCACGCCGAGGCGCACGGCGCACCGGACACCGCCGACACGACGGCCTTCGAGCGCGCCTTCGACGCGGCCGTGGCCGCCGACGAACGCATCGAACCCCGCGACTGGATGCCCGACGCCTACCGCGCGACGCTCGTCCGGCAGATCGCCCAGCACGCGCACTCCGAGATCATCGGCATGCAGCCGGAGGCCAACTGGATCACCCGCGCGCCCTCCCTGCGCCGCAAGGCGATCCTGATGGCCAAGGTCCAGGACGAGGCCGGCCACGGCCTGTACCTGTACAGCGCGGCCGAGACCCTCGGCACCAGCCGCGACGAGCTGCTCGACAAGCTGCACAGCGGCCGCCAGAAGTACTCCTCGATCTTCAACTACCCGACCCTCACCTGGGCCGACGTCGGCGCGATCGGCTGGCTGGTGGACGGCGCCGCGATCACCAACCAGGTCCCCCTGTGCCGCTGCTCCTACGGCCCGTACGCCCGCGCGATGGTGCGGATCTGCAAGGAGGAGTCCTTCCACCAGCGCCAGGGCTACGAGCTGCTGCTGGCCCTCAGCAAGGGCACCCCCGAGCAGCACGCCATGGCCCAGGACGCCGTGGACCGCTGGTGGTGGCCGTCGCTGATGATGTTCGGCCCGCCCGACGACGAGTCCCAGCACTCCGCGCAGTCGATGCAGTGGAAGATCAAGCGCCACTCCAACGACGAGCTGCGCCAGCGCTTCGTGGACATCTGCGTCCCGCAGGCGGAGTCCCTGGGCCTCAGCCTCCCCGACCCGGAGCTGCGGTGGAACGAGGAGCGCGGGCACTACGACTTCGGCCCGATCGACTGGACGGAGTTCTGGGAGGTCCTCAAGGGCAACGGCCCATGCAACGAACAGCGGATCACCCAGCGCAGGCGCGCCCACGACGAGGGCGCGTGGGTACGGGAAGCGGCCGCGGCCTACGCGGCCAAGCACACCGGCGGCACCGGTGGGACAGGAGAGACGCGAGCATGAGCACCACCGACTGGCCCCTGTGGGAGGTCTTCGTGCGCTCCCGGCGCGGCCTCTCCCATACCCACGCCGGCAGCCTGCACGCGCCCGACGCCGAACTGGCCCTGCGCAACGCCCGCGATCTGTACACCCGGCGCGGTGAGGGCGTCTCCATCTGGGTCGTCCCGGCCGCCGCCATCACCGCGTCCTCGCCGGACGAGAAGGACCCGTTCTTCGAGCCGGCCGCCGACAAGCCCTACCGGCACCCGACCTTCTACGAGATCCCGGAAGGGGTGAAGCACCTGTGACCGCCACCGGCTCCGACGCCCGCCCCGCCCCCGGCTCCGCCGTCCCGGTGACCGCCGCGCTCGCCCTCGGCGACGACGCCCTCGTGCTCTCCCACCGCCTGGGGCAGTGGGCAGGGCACGCCCCCGTCCTGGAGGAGGAGGTCGCCCTCGCCAACATCGCCCTGGACCTGCTCGGGCAGGCCCGGGTGCTGCTGTCCCTGGCCGGCGACGAGGACGAACTGGCCTATCTGCGCGAGGAACGCGCCTTCTGCAACCTCCAGTTGGTCGAGCAGCCCAACGGCGACTTCGCGCACACCATCGCCCGCCAGCTCTACTTCTCCACCTACCAGCAGCTGCTCTACAGCGAACTCGCCGCGGGCGACGGCCCGTTCGCGCCGCTGGCCGCGAAGGCGGTGAAGGAGGTCGCCTACCACCGCGACCACGCCGAGCAGTGGACGCTGCGGCTGGGCGACGGCACCGAGACCAGCCACGAGCGGATGCGGCGGGCCTGCGAGGCGCTGTGGCGGTTCACCGGCGAGATGTTCCAGCCGGTGGAGGGTCTCACCGCCGACTGGGCCCGCCTGGAGGAGCACTGGCTGGACTCCGTGACCGACGTGCTCGGCCGGGCCACCCTCCCGGTCCCGGAGGGTCCGCGCACCGGAGCCTGGTCGGCGGGCGCCGGCCGGCAGGGTCTGCACACCGAGCCGTTCGGCCGGATGCTCGCCGAGATGCAGCACCTGCACCGCAGCCACCCAGGGGCGTCATGGTGACCGCCACCGCCCTGGAGGAGCGGCTGCTGGAGCTGGCCGGCGCGGTGCCCGACCCCGAACTGCCGGTGCTCACGCTCCGCGAGCTGGGCGTGCTCCGCGCGGTGCGTGTCCACGGCGCCGACGCCGTGGAGGTCGACCTGACCCCCACCTACACCGGCTGCCCGGCCATCGAGGCGATGAGCCTCGACATCGAGCGGGTGCTGCGCGCCCACGGCATGCGCGAGGTCACCGTCCGCACGGTGCTGAGCCCCGCCTGGTCCACCGACGACATCACCCCCGAAGGGCGGGAGAAGCTCCGGGAGTTCGGCATCGCCCCGCCACGCGTGCGCCATGACGACGGCCCGGTGCCGCTGGCCCTCGGCCCCACCCGCACGCGCGCCGCGGACACCGCAACCGAGCCGGTCCGCTGCCCGCACTGCGGATCGGCCGACACCGAACTGCTGAGCCGGTTCTCCTCCACCGCGTGCAACGCGCTGCGCCGCTGCCTGGCGTGCCGTGAACCGTTCGACCACTTCAAGGAGCTGTGATGGCCCGCTTCCACCCGCTCCCGGTGGCCGCGGTCGACCGGATCACCGACGACTCCGTCGCCCTCACCTTCTCCGTCCCGCCCGAGCTGCGCGAGGAGTTCCGGCACGCACCCGGCCAGCACCTGGCACTGCGCCGCCGGGTCGACGGCACGGAGATCCGGCGCACCTACTCGATCTGCTCCCCCGCCCCCGACCCGGCCGGCGAGGGCCCGGAGAGCCTGCGGGTGGGGGTGCGGCTGGTCGAGGGCGGGGCCTTCTCCGCGTACGCGCTGAAGGAGATCAACGTCGGGGACGTGCTGGAGGTGATGACCCCGGCGGGCCGCTTCACGCTGGAGCCGGCACCGGGCCTGTACGCGGCGGTCGTCGGTGGCAGCGGCATCACCCCGGTGCTGTCCATCGTCGCCACGCTGCTGGCGCGCGAGCCGGCGGCCCGGTTCTGTCTGGTACGCAGCGACCGTACGGCCGCCTCGACGATGTTCCTGGAGGAGGTCGCCGACCTGAAGGACCGCTACCCGGAGCGGCTTCAGCTGGTGACCGTGCTCTCCCGGGAGGAACAGCAGGCGGGCCTGCCGTCGGGCCGGCTCGACCGGGAGCGGCTCACCGGGCTGCTGCCCGCGCTGCTGCCCGTGGGCGAGGTGGCGGGCTGGTTCCTGTGCGGGCCGTACGGGCTGGTGCGGGGCGCGGAACAGGCGCTGCGCGAACTGGGCGTGCCCCGGGACCGGATCCACCAGGAGATCTTCCACGTGGACGCGGGCCCGGCCCGGACGGGCACGGCTCCGGCGCCCGCGCACAGCACCGTCACCGCGCGGCTCGACGGTCGCGGCGGCACCTGGCCGGTGCGGGAGGGCGAGTCACTGCTGGAGACGGTGCTGCGCAACCGGCCCGACGCGCCCTACGCCTGCAAGGGCGGGGTGTGCGGGACCTGCCGGGCCTTCCTGGTCGCGGGCGAGGTGCGCATGGACCGCAACTTCGCGCTGGAGACGGAGGAGACCGAAGCCGGGTACGTGCTGGCCTGCCAGTCCCATCCGCTGACGGAAAGAGTGGAGCTGGACTTCGACCGCTGAGGCCGCAGGACCGTTCCCTTCTCCTAGAACCTGTTCTGTCTTGACGGGCCGTCAGACGGACAGGCCGGCAACCCGGCAGCCACCGACCGCCGCCCCCGGACCGTCGGACGAACGCAGGCCGGCCGTCCTGACGAGCGGACGACCGGACGACGGATCACCGGGCCCGCCAGGAGGACAGGCCGTGGACTTCACCTTCAGCGAGGAGCAGCAGGCGGCGGCCGAGGCGGCACGCGGGGTGTTCGCCGGGGTCGCGCCGGACGCGGTGCCCAGCCCGGCGCTCACCCCCGGGCGCCGTGGCCGAGGGCTTCGACCGGGCGCTGTGGTCCCGGCTCGCCGACGCGGACCTGCTGAGCCTGCTGCTCGGCGAGGCACACGGCGGGGCGGGCCTGGACGCGATCGCGCTGTGCCTGGTGCTGCGCGAGGCCGGCCGGGTGCTCGCCCGGGTGCCGCTGCTGGAGCACTGCGCCGCCGCGGCGGCCGTGCAGGCCTACGGCGGCCCGGAGCAGGCGGACCGGATGCTGGTCCGGGCGGGCCGCGGCGAGCTGGTGCTGACCGTCGCGGCGCAGGGCCGTACCGGCCACGACCCGGCCGAGCTGGCCGTCACCGCACGGCGGGAGGGGCGGGCCTGGCTGCTGGACGGGGTGCAGACGGCGGTGCCGTGGGCGTTCGACGCGGACCTGGTCGTCGTACCGGCGCACGTCGAGGGCACGGCCGGCGACCGGACGCTGCTGGCGCTGGTGCCGCGTGCGGCGGACGGGCTGGTGCTCGCCGAGCAGGTCTCCACCAGCGGTGAGCGGCTGGCCGAGCTGCGGCTGCGGTCCGTGCGGGTCGGGCCCGGCGAGGTGATCGAGGCCGACGGCGCCTGGGAGTGGCTGCACGGGCTGCTGGTGACGGGCACGTGCGCGCCGGCGCTCGGACTGGGCGAGCGGGTGCTGCGGATGACCGGGGAGTACACCGGCAAGCGGGAGCAGTTCGGGTACCCGATCGCGACGTTCCAGGCGGTGGCCGTGCAGGCCGCGGACCGGTACATCGACCTGCGCGCCATGGAGGCCACCCTCTGGCAGGCCGCGTGGCGGATCGCCTCCGGGGCGCCGGGGGCGCTGCCCGCCGCCGGGGACATCGCCGTGGCGAAGATCTGGGCGGCGGAGGGGGTGCGGCGGGTGGTGCAGACGGCACAGCATCTGCACGGCGGGTTCGGCGCGGACACCGACTACCCGCTGCACCGCCATCACGCCTGGGCCGAGCACCTGGAGCTGGCGCTCGGCCCGGCGGCGGCGTACGAGGAGAGGCTGGGCGACCTGCTGGCCACCCACCCCCTCGGCTGACGGCAGCCGGGAGTCCGGTGGCCCGGAGTCCGGTGGCCCGGAGTCCGGTGGCCGGGAGTCCTGTGGCCGGTGGTTTTGCCCGGTGATCAGTAACCCGTCTCCAGGAAGACCCGGGACCGCTGACCAGAAGAGCCGGGCCGCCGGCCTAAACGGCCCCGCGCTACAGGACGAAGCCCGGCTTGCCGTCGTCGGTGACGACCGGGCGGCCGGCGGCCTGCCAGTGCTGCATGCCGCCGTCGACGTTCACCGCGTCGACGCCCTGCTGGACCAGGTACATGGCGACCTGCGCGGAGCGGGCGCCCGAGCGGCAGATGACGTGGACCCGTCCGTCCTGCGGGGCGGCCTCGGTCAGCTCGCCGTAGCGGGCCACGAACTCGCTGAGGGGGATGTGCAGGGACCCCTCGGCGTGGCCCGCCTGCCACTCGTCGTCCTCGCGGACGTCCAGCAGGAAGTCGCCGTCCTTGAGGTCCGTGACCTGGACCGTGGGCACACCAGCTCCGAAATTCATGGTTCCGACGCTACCCGAAGCGAGGGGTCGGTCAGGCCTGGCCCAGCAGGGCGGCCAGTTCGGCCTCCCGCTGGGCGATGTCGGCGCGCAGCCGGTCGGCGATCTCGTCGAGCAGCCCGTCGGGGTCGTCCGGGGCGAGGCGGAGCATGCCGGCGATCGCGCCCTCCTCCAGTTCGCGGGCGACGAAGGTGAGCAGCTCCTTGCGCTGGGCGAGCCATTCGAGGCGGGCGTACAGCTCCTCGGCGGGGCTCGGACGGCGCTCGGGCGGTACCGGCCCGGCGGCCCACTCCTCGGCCAGCTCCCTGAGCAGGGTCTCGTCGCCGCGGGCGTAGGCGGCGTTGACCCGGCTGAGGAACTCCTCGCGCCGCTTCTGCTCCGCTTCCTCCTGGGCCAGGTCCGGGTGGGCCTTGCGCGCGAGCTCGCGGTAGAGCTTGCGGGCCTCCTCGCTGGGCCGCACCCGCTGCGGCGGCCGTACCGGCTGGTCGGTGAGCATGGCGACGGCCTCCGGGAACAGGCCGTCGCCGTCCATCCAGCCGTGCAGCAGCTCCTCCACGCCCGGCATCGGCATCACCCGGGCACGAGCCTCGGCGGCGCGGCGGATGTCCTCCGGGTCACCGGAGCGGGCGGCCTTCGCCTCGGCGATCTCCGCGTCCAGCTCCTCGATGCGGGTGTAGAGCGGGCCGAGTCGCTGTTCGTGGAGGCGGGCGAAGTTCTCGACCTCGACGCGGAAGGTCTCCACGGCGATCTCGTACTCGATCAGCGCCTGCTCGGCGGTCCGTACGGCCTGCTCCAGCCGTTCCTCGGGGCGGGGGGCCTGGGACTGGTCGGCTTCCGGGGTCGTCACCCGCCCAGCGTAGCCGCCGGGCCGGGGCGACCGGACCGGGCCGGGCGGCAGCGGTCCGCGAGCGTTCCGGCCCGCTGCCGAGTACCCGGTGCGCCCGCTGCCGGGTGCCGGGTGCCCGTGCCCGTCAGTGCGGCTCCCCGCGCCCTGGCACACCGCAAGCCGGAAAGCCGCAAGCCGGAAAGCCGCATGCCAAGAAGCCGCAGACCGGGAAGCCGCCGGCCCGCGGAAGCCGACGCCGTCACACCCCCATCTCGGCCTCGATCCGCCCCGTCTTGATCCCCGCGACCAGCTCGGCGTGGTCCGCCTCCGTGCGGTCGGCGTAGGCGACGGCGAACGCGGCCATCGCCTCGTCCAGCTCCTCGTTCTTGCCGCAGTAACCGGCGATCAGGCGGGGGTCGGCACTGTGGGAGTGGGCGCGGGCCAGCAGGGCGCCGGTCATGCGGCCGTAGTCGTCGATCTGGTCGGCGGCGAGGGCGGCCGGGTCGACGCTGCCCTTGCGGTTGCGGAACTGCCGCACCTGGTACGGGCGCCCCTCGACGCTGGTCCAGCCCAGCAAGGCGTCGCTGACGACCTGCATCCGCTTCTGCCCGAGGACCACCCGGCGCCCCTCGTGCGGCACCGCGGGCGCCTCGAAACCGGCCGTGACCAGGTGCGGGACGAGCGCGGAGGGGCGGGCCTCCTTCACCTGGAGGACCAGGGG
Organism: Streptomyces sp. NPDC004658; assembly: GCF_040609555.1. Taxonomy (NCBI): domain Bacteria; kingdom Bacillati; phylum Actinomycetota; class Actinomycetes; order Kitasatosporales; family Streptomycetaceae; genus Streptomyces; species Streptomyces sp. NPDC004658. The sequence goes on along the minus strand of NZ_JBEXKG010000001.1, from coordinate 191,153 downwards.
CTCGCCACGGTGGTCGAGGAGCAGGACGACGTAGGACCGGGTGCCGACGCTGCCGGTGCCGACGACCCGGAAGGCGACGTCGTGCACGGCGTGGCGGGCGAGCAGGGGGTGGCGGTCCTCGCCGAGGGTGTCGACGTACGACTCCAGGGACGCGGCGACCGCCGCGGCCTCCGCGTCCGGTACGCGGCGCAGCACCGGCGGCGCGGGCACGAACCGGCGTCCGCCGTCCGGCACCGGCTCGGTCGACTTCGCCGCGAACCGGCCGCTGGTGTTCGCCCGGGCCTTCTCCGAGACCCGCTGGAGCGTGCCGAGCAGGTCGTGGGCGTCGGTGTGGGAGACGAGTTCCTCGTCGGCGATGGCGTTCCAGGCGTCGAGCACGGGGAGCTTGGCGAGCAGGCGCATGGTGCGGCGGTAGGCGCCGGCCGCGTCCCGGGCCGCGGCGCGGCAGGTGTCCTCGTCGGCGCCCGCCTCGCGGCCGGCGAGCACCAGCGAGGCCGCGAGCCGCTTGAGGTCCCACTCCCAGGGGCCGTGCGCGGTCTCGTCGAAGTCGTTGAGGTCGATGACGAGGTCGCCGCGGGCGTCGCCGTACAGCCCGAAGTTCGCCGCGTGGGCGTCACCGCAGATCTGGGTGCCGATCCCGGTCGTGGGGGTGCGCGCGAGGTCGTACGCCATGAGTCCGGCGGAGCCGCGCAGGAAGGCGAAGGGGGTGGCCGCCATCCGGCCCACGCGCAGCGGGGTCAGTTCGGGGATACGGCCGGCGTTGGACGCGGCCACCGCGCTCACCGCGTCGGGGCGGGCGGCGTCCAGGTCCAGCGTGCGGTGGGCGGAGCGCGGCACGCTCGACCGCAGCGCCTTGCCCTCCTCCTTCGGCGATCCCTGCGGCGGCCATGCGGCGAACCCGCGCACCCGGGGCAGGCGGCGCCCGCCCCGGTCCGCCCCGTCCGTCACTCCCACATCGGTTCCGGTCACCGAGACCGCCTCCCCCGCACGGTCCGTCCGCCTTCGAGCAGGCGACGGTACGAACATCAACTCGGGGAGACCGTACAACCGGTGGCCGAAACGCGTCAGACCCTGTGGACAACTCCGCGGCGCCGCACCGGCCGACGGTCCCCGGCCGGTGCGCCGTCTGCCGTCGTGTCACGTGTCACACCACCGGGAGTCCGGCCGCGATCACGACCGGAACCGGACGGCGCTCCACACCCGCTCCCGGCCCTGAGAGCTTCCTCACACCGCGACGCGCCGCAATACGACTACGGGCCCACCGTTTTCACGATGGGCCCGTAGCCTCTGTGTGCGCGAGGGGGGAGTTGAACCCCCACGCCCTTGCGGGCACTGGAACCTGAATCCAGCGCGTCTGCCTATTCCGCCACCCGCGCATTGGGTGTGTCTTCCGGCTCCGGCCCCTTCGGCCCGGCCCCTTCCGACACCCAGAACATTAGCACGTCGTACGGGGTGGATTCACATCCCTTCCCGCCGGCCCCCGCCCCCGGCCACCAGCCCCGGCGCACGCGCCACCCGCATCAACGACGCGCCCGCCGAACGCCGCACGTATCAGGGAGGCGCGCTTCTCGTATCAACCTCGTACCGGTCCGGGCCATCTCCCCGGGAGGCGGACCGGGTCCACAGCCGGGTGCGGGACACTGGACTTCGCCCGCCTCTACGATCCATGCCAGCAGGACACGCACCCGGGAGTTCGAAGGGGAGCCGCTGGGGGAACCGGCTGATTGGCGGGCGCGTAGATACGATCAGTGAGCAGTACCAGCAGTACCCGGCAGGCAGCCGCCCGAGCAGCGGCCGAGCAGCGGCCAAGGCAGCGGCCAAGGCAGCGGCACAGAGCAGGCAAGACGACGGCAGGGACGGAGGAGGTGCCCCATGGGAGTCCTGAAGAAGTTCGAGCAGCGTCTCGAAGGTCTGGTGAACGGCACCTTCGCCAAGGTCTTCAAGTCCGAGGTCCAGCCCGTGGAGATCGCCGGAGCGCTCCAGCGGGAGTGCGACAACAACGCCACCATCTGGAACCGTGACCGGACCGTCGTGCCCAACGACTTCATCGTGGAGCTGAGCGCGCCGGACTACGAGCGCCTCAGCCCCTACTCCGGGCAGCTCGGCGACGAGCTGGCCGGCATGGTGCGCGACTACGCCAAGCAGCAGCGCTACACCTTCATGGGCCCGATCAAGGTCAACCTGGAGAAGGCCGACGACCTGGACACCGGCCTGTACCGGGTGCGCTCGCGCACCCTCGCCTCCTCCAGCAGCCAGCCCGGCCAGCCGGCTCCCGGCGCCCCGGCGGCCGGCCGCCCCGCGGCGGGCGCCCCCGGTGGCTACGGCTACCCGCCGGCCGCCCCGCCCGCGGGCGCGCCCCCGATGCCGTCCGCGCCGCCGCCCGGCACCCGCCCCGGCGGGTACGGCTACCCGCAGCCCGCCACACAGCGGCCGGCCGCGGCCCCGATGAGCGGCGCGCGCACCCGCTACTGGATCGAGATCAACGGCACCCGCCACCAGATCTCCCGCCCGACGCTGGTGCTGGGCCGCAGCACCGACGCCGACGTGCGGATCGACGACCCCGGCGTGTCCCGCCGGCACTGCGAGATCCGGACCGGAACGCCCTCGACGATCCAGGATCTCGGCTCCACCAACGGCATCGTGGTGGACGGGCAGCACACCACCCGCGCTACGCTCCGCGACGGCTCGCGGATCGTCGTGGGCAGCACCACCGTTATCTATAGGCAAGCCGAAGGGTGAAGCGGGGGCAATGTCAGAGCTGACCCTCACGGTCATGCGGCTGGGTTTCCTGGCCGTACTGTGGCTGTTCGTGATCGTGGCCGTGCAGGTCATCCGGAGCGACCTGTTCGGTACGCGCGTCACCCAGCGCGGATCGCGTAGGGAGGCGGCCCGGCCCCAGCAGTCGGGCCGGCAGCAGACCCGGCAGCAGGCCGCGCCTCCGCCGCAGCGCGGCCAGCAGGGCGGCGGCGGCCGGCGTGGCCGCAACGCCCCCACCAAGCTGGTCGTGACCGAGGGCACACTGACCGGCACCACCGTCGCGCTCCAGGGCCAGACGATCACCCTGGGCCGGGCGCACGACTCCACGATCGTGCTGGACGACGACTACGCCTCCAGCCGCCATGCCAGGATCTACCCGGACCGTGACGGCCAGTGGATCATCGAGGATCTCGGTTCCACGAACGGCACCTACCTGGACCGGTCCCGGCTGACGACCCCCACACCGATCCCGCTGGGCGCGCCGATCCGCATCGGCAAGACCGCAATCGAGCTGCGGAAGTAGTGCTACGTCATGAATGAGCGCGAGCGGAGCGAGCACGCAGCGGCAGGCCGCAACCCGGTCTCCGGCGCGCTCCCGACCGGAGGGTGGGCAGTGTGGCTCGACACGACCGGCTGCATTCGGAGCCGACGGGCGAGGTGCGCATGAGTCTGTCACTGCGCTTTGCCGCCGGATCGCACAAAGGCATGATCCGGGAGGGCAACGAGGACTCCGGTTACGCCGGTCCGCGCCTGCTCGCCATCGCCGACGGCATGGGCGGCCAGGCGGCGGGCGAGGTCGCCTCCTCCGAAGTGATCTCCACCCTGGTCACGCTCGACGACGACGTGCCCGGCTCCGACATCCTCACCTCCCTCGGCCAGGCCGTGCAGCGCGCCAACAACCAGCTGCGCGCCATGGTCGAGGAGGACCCCCAGCTCGAAGGCATGGGGACGACCCTCACCGCGCTGCTGTGGACCGGCCAGCGGCTCGGCCTCGTGCACGTCGGCGACTCGCGCGCGTACCTGCTCCGTGACGGTGTGCTCACCCAGATCACCCAGGACCACACCTGGGTGCAGCGGCTCGTGGACGAGGGCCGCATCACCGAGGAAGAGGCCACCACCCACCCGCAGCGCTCGCTGCTGATGCGCGCCCTCGGCAGCGGCGAGCACGTCGAGCCCGACCTGTCGATCCGCGAGGTCCGGGCCGGCGACCGCTATCTGATCTGCTCCGACGGCCTGTCCGGCGTGGTCTCCCACCAGACGATGGAGGAGACCCTCGCCAGCTACCAGGGCCCGCAGGAGACCGTGCAGGAACTGATCCAGCTCGCGCTGCGCGGCGGCGGCCCCGACAACATCACGGTCATCGTCGCCGACGTGCTCGACCTGGACACCGGTGACACCCTCGCCGGACAGCTGTCCGACCAGCCCGTCGTGGTCGGCGCCGTCGCCGAGAACCAGCACCACCTGCACGACAACGGCATCATGCAGACCCCGGCCGGCCGCGCCTCCCACCTGGGCCGTCAGGGCCAGGGGCACGGCGGCGGCGAGTTCGGCCCGCCCGGCTCCGGCGACACCACCGGCTACATCCCCGCCGACGGCTTCGGCGACTACGCCGACGACGACTTCACCAAGCCGCGCAAGCGGCGCAGATGGCTGAAGACCTCGTTCTACGGCGTCCTCGCCCTCGCCGTCGTCGGCGGCGGCCTGTACGGCGGCTACCGCTGGACACAGACCCAGTACTACGTCGGCGCCAAGGACGAGCACGTCGCGCTGTACCGCGGGATCAGCCAGGACCTGGCCTGGGTGTCGCTGTCGGAGGTGGAGAAGGACCACCCCGAGATCGAACTCAAGTACCTGCCGCCGTACCAGCAGAAGCAGGTGAAGGCGACGATCGCGGAGGGCGGCCTCCAGGCGGCCCAGACGAAGGTCCAGGAGCTGGCCGTACAGGCTTCCGCCTGCCGCAAGCAGGCCGAGCGCCAGGCGGCCGAGCGCGCCCGGAACGACGCCAAGAAGGGCCAGGGCAAGACCGGCGGCACCACCGGCACGTCCACGGGTACCGGCACGTCCACGGGTACCACCACGCAGACCGCCTTCGTCAAGGCCACCCCGACGCCGAACACGACCCCGAACCCGTCGGCCTCGAAGACGTCCCCGGCGTCCCCTTCGAAGTCTCCGTCCACGACCCCGTCCGCGACCCCCAGCCCCGGCCCCACTCTCTCGGAGGATGAGCAGAAGGTCGTCTCGCTGTGCGGTAAGCAGTAGGCAAGCCGTGAGAGGCCCTGTCACACGATGAGCAGTACTACGAACTCGCCGACGCACCACACGTCCACGATCGGCGCGATCGGCGCGCCGAGCCGCCGCAACACCGAGCTGGCCCTGCTGGTCTTCGCCGTGGCCATCCCCGTGTTCGCCTATGCGAACGTGGGCCTGGCCATCGACGGCCAGGTCCCCGCGGGCCTGCTGAGCTACGGTCTCGGCCTCGGTCTGCTGGCCGCCGTCGCCCATGTCGTCGTACGGAAGTTCGCCCCGTACGCCGACCCGCTGCTGCTGCCGCTCGCCACCCTGCTCAACGGGCTCGGGCTGGTGTGCATCTGGCGGCTGGACCAGTCCAAGCTGCTCCAGCAGATCCACGTCGCGGGCGGCAAGGCGACCAACCAGCTGATCTACACGGCGATGGGCATCGCGCTGTTCGTCGCGGTGCTGATCTTCCTCAAGGACCACCGCACGCTCCAGCGCTACACCTACATCTCCATGGTGGCCGCGCTGTTCCTGCTGCTCCTGCCGCTGGTCCCGGGCCTCGGCGCGGACGTGTACGGCGCCAAGATCTGGATCTCGATCGGCAGCTTCACCATCCAGCCCGGTGAGTTCGCCAAGATCGTGCTGGCGGTGTTTTTCGCCGGCTACCTGATGGTCAAGCGGGACGCGCTCGCGCTCGCCAGCCGCCGCTTCATGGGGCTGTACCTGCCGCGCGGACGCGACCTCGGCCCGATCCTCGTCGTCTGGGCGATCTCGATCCTCATCCTGGTCTTCGAGACCGACCTCGGTACGTCGCTGCTGTTCTTCGGCATGTTCGTGATCATGCTGTACGTCGCCACCGAGCGGACCAGCTGGATCGTCTTCGGTCTGCTGATGTCCGCCGCCGGCGCCATCGGCGTGGCCAGCTTCGAGCCGCACATCAAGGTCCGTGTGCAGGCCTGGCTCGACCCGATGCGCGAGTACACGCTCAGCCGCACCCCCGGCGTCGCCGGCGTCCACTCCGACCAGCTCCAGCAGGCCCTGTGGGCGTTCGGCTCCGGCGGCACCCTCGGCACCGGCTGGGGCCAGGGCCACTCCGAGCTGATCCGGTTCGCCGCCAACTCCGACTTCATCCTCGCCACCTTCGGCGAGGAGCTGGGCCTGGCCGGCATCATGGCGATCCTGTTGATCTACGGCCTGATCGTGGAGCGCGGCGTGCGCACCGCCCTCGCCGCCCGCGACCCGTTCGGCAAGCTGCTCGCCATCGGCCTGTCCGGCGCCTTCGCGCTCCAGGTCTTCGTCGTGTCCGGCGGTGTGATGGGGCTCATCCCGCTGACCGGTATGACGATGCCGTTCCTCGCCTACGGTGGTTCGTCGGTCATCGCCAACTGGGCGCTGATCGGCGTGCTGATCCGCATCAGCGACACCGCCCGCCGCCCGGCGCCCGCCCCCGCCGCCAACCCCGACGCCGAGATGACCCAGGTGGTCCGCCCGTCATGAACAAGCCCCTGCGCCGGATCGCGATCTTCTGCGGCCTCCTCGTCCTCACCCTGCTGCTGCGGGACAACTACCTCCAGTACGTCAGGGCCGACAAACTCAAGGACGACCCCAACAACCGCCGCGTCACGATCGCCCGCTACGCCACCCCGCGCGGCGACATCATCGTCGACGGCGACCCCATCACCGGGTCCGCCCTGACCAGCAAGACCGGTCTGAACGACCTGAAGTACAAGCGGACGTACAAGAACGGCGCCATGTGGGCGCCGGTCACCGGCTACGCCTCGCAGGCCTTCGGCGCCACCCAGCTGGAGTCCATCGAGGACGGCATCCTCACCGGCGACGACGACCGGCTGTTCTTCCGCAAGACGCTGGACATGATCACCGGCAAGGAGCAGCAGGGCGGCAACGTCGTCACCACGCTCAACGGCGCCGCGCAGAAGGCGGCGTACGAGGGTCTGAAGCAGCGCGGCGGCAAGGGCGCGGTCGTCGCCCTGGAGCCCTCCACCGGCAAGATCCTGGCGCTGGCGTCCTACCCGTCGTACGACCCCTCGTCGTTCGCGGGCAACACCAACGACGACGCCGCGGCCTGGAAGAAGCTCCAGAAGAAGTACGACCCCAACGACCCGATGCTGAACCGGGCGCTGCGCGAGACCTACCCGCCGGGCTCCACCTTCAAGGTGGTCACGGCCGCCGCGGCGCTGGAGAACGGCAAGTACACCTCGGCCGACGAGAAGACCGACTCGCCGCTGCCGTGGACCATGCCGGGCACCACGACCCAGCTGAAGAACGAGGGCAACATCCCGTGCGAGAACGCGACCATGCGGGTCGCGCTCCAGTACTCCTGCAACACCGTCTTCGGCAAGATCGGCGCCGACCTCGGCAACGACAAGATGCTCGCGGAAGCGAAGAAGTTCGGTTTCGACGCCGAGCAGTTCACCCCGGTCCGCTCCAGCGCCTCGGTGTTCTCGGACGACATGAACCAGTCGCAGACCGCGCTGTCCTCCATCGGCCAGTACAACACCGCCGCCACCCCGCTGCAGATGGCCATGGTCGCCTCCGCGGTCGCCAACGACGGCAAGCTGATGAAGCCGTACATGGTCGACTCGCTCCAGTCCTCCAACCTGGACCCGGTCGCCACGACCAAGCCGGAGGAGCTGAGCCGGCCGCTGTCGCCGAAGAACGCGCAGATCCTCCAGGACATGATGCAGACGGTGGTCGAGAAGGGCACCGGTACGCGGGCGAAGATCGACGGCGTCACGGTCGGCGGCAAGACCGGTACCGCCCAGCACGGCGTCGAGAACAGCGAGAACCCGTACGCCTGGTTCATCTCCTACGCCAAGCTCAGCGACGGCAGCTCGCCGGTCGCCGTGGCCGTGGTGATCGAGGACGAGAGCGCCAACCGCGACGACATCTCCGGTGGCGGCCTGGCCGCCCCGATCGCGAAGAACGTCATGGAGGCGGTCATCGACTCCAAGAAGTGACCGCCGTCGGCCACCGGAAGTGACGCCGCTCACACCTCCTTCACATCGCCGCACGTTGCGATACCGGTCCTGTATCGGGTTACGGGCTTGGCCAGGTCACACAGAGCGAGCCGGGTACGGTAGGCCCGGATGGCAGCCTCCGGTCGCGCACAGGGGTGCGCGGCCGAGACCGACGGAGAGGGCTGGTAGGTAGCTATGGAAGAGCCGCGTCGCCTCGGCGGCCGGTACGAGCTGGGCCAGGTGCTCGGCCGCGGTGGCATGGCGGAGGTCTACCTCGCGCATGACACCCGGCTCGGCCGCACCGTGGCGGTGAAGACGCTGCGCGCGGACCTCGCGCGCGATCCGTCCTTCCAGGCCCGGTTCCGCCGGGAGGCCCAGTCGGCCGCCTCGCTCAACCATCCCGCGATCGTCGCGGTCTACGACACGGGTGAGGACTACATCGACGGAGTCTCCATCCCGTACATCGTGATGGAGTACGTCGACGGCTCCACGCTCCGCGAGCTGCTGCACTCCGGCCGCAAGCTGCTGCCCGAGCGCGCCATGGAGATGACCATCGGCATCCTCCAGGGCCTGGAGTACGCGCACCGCAACGGCATCGTCCACCGCGACATCAAGCCGGCCAACGTCATGCTGACCCGCAACGGCCAGGTCAAGGTGATGGACTTCGGCATCGCCCGCGCCATGGGCGACGCCGGCATGACCATGACCCAGACCGCGGCCGTCATCGGCACCGCCCAGTACCTCTCCCCGGAGCAGGCCAAGGGCGAGCAGGTCGACGCCCGGTCGGACCTGTACTCCACCGGCTGTCTCCTGTACGAACTGCTGACCGTACGGCCGCCCTTCGTGGGCGACTCCCCGGTGGCCGTGGCCTACCAGCACGTCCGGGAGGAACCGCAGCCCCCCTCGGTCTTCGACCCCGAGATCACGCCCGAGATGGACGCGATCGTCCTCAAGGCACTGGTCAAGGACCCCAACTACCGCTACCAGTCGGCCGACGAGATGCGCGCCGACATCGAGGCGTGCCTGGACGGCCAGCCCGTGGCGGCCACCGCCGCGATGGGCGCGGTCGGCTACGCCGGCTACCCCGACGACCAGGCGACGACCGCCCTGCGCTCGGAGCCGGCGGGAGCGACCACCATGCTCCCGCCGATGAACCCCGACGACGGCGGCTACGGCTACGACGAACGCCCGGACCGCCGCCGCCAGCAGAAGAAGTCCAACAGCTCCACGATCCTGCTGGTGGTCGCGGGCCTGCTGGTCCTGGTCGGCGCGATCCTCATCGGCATGTACGCGTTCGGCGACAAGGGCGCGGGCGACGGCAAGGTGCCCGTGCCGTCGTTCGTGGGCCAGCCGGAGAAGACGGCCCGCAAGATGGCCGAGAACGTCGACCTCAAGGTGACCGTCACCAAGAAGGCCTGCGAGGACCAGGCCACGGGCAACGTGTGCTCCCAGAACCCGGATCCGGGCCAGAAGGTCGAGAAGAACAGCACGGTCGACCTGGTGGTCTCCACCGGCGCGCCGAAGGTCACCGTGCCGGACGTCCGCGGCATCCAGTTCGACCAGGCCGAGGCCCAGCTCAAGGAGAAGGGCTTCCAGGTCGAGAAGAAGACCCAGGTGTCGACCCAGACGCCTGATGTCGTCATCACCCAGGACCCGGCGGGCGGCAGCAGCAAGGAGAAGGGCACCACGATCACCCTCACGGTCGCCAAGCCGGAGGAGAAGGTCACCGTCCCCGACGTCACCGGCAAGTCCTGCGACGAGGCGAAGGCCGAACTCCAGGCCAAGGGCCTCGCCCCGACCTGCAACGACACCCCGGTCTCCGACCCGGCGCAGGACGGCAAGGTCCAGAACACCAACCCGCAGGCGGGCCAGCAGGTCTCCAAGAACACGCCGATCGCGGTCAACGTCGGCAAGGCGCAGGAGCAGCAGAAGACGCAGGTCCCGGACGTCCGTGGCCGCACGGTCGCCGTGGCCCGGCAGATGCTGAACGCCGCGGGCTTCACGAACATCCAGTTCGCCCCGGGCAGTGACGGCAGCGACACCGCCTTCGTCATCGGCCAGGACCCGAAGCAGAACGAGAAGGTCGACGACCCGGCCGCCACCACGATCACCCTGACGACCACGGGGATCAACGGGAACAACGGCGGCGGCAACAACAACAACGGCGGCGGCGGTTTCTTCGGCGGCAACAACGGCTGACGCGTCCCGCACACACGTGGGCCCCTGCCGGGACTTCCCGGCAGGGGCCCACGTGTCACGTCACCGCAGTTCCCTCGGCGGCGTCCGCCGGGCGTCCACCTTCTCCACCCGGACCAGCTCCCCCCACACCACGTACCGGTAGCGGGAGGTGTAGACGGGGGTGCAGGTCGTCAGGGTGATGTAGTGCCCCGGCTTCCTCCTGCCGGACTCCCTGGGGACGGCCGAGAGGACCTTGACGTTGTACTTCGAGGTCTCGGGGAGGACCGAGTAGACCTTGTAGACGTACCAGTCGTCCCGCGTCTCGAAGACGATCGGGTCGCCCTTCCTCAGCTTGTCGATGTTGTGGAACTTGGCGCCGTGGCCGTCCCGGTGGGCGGCGACGGAGAAGTTGCCGTCCTTGCCGGTGGTGGGCAGCGTGGCCTTGACCGGATCCGTGTAGTAGCCGGCCACACCGTCGTCGAGGACGTCCGTGCCCGTGCCCTTCTCGACCAGCACCTCGCCGTTGTGCATCGCCGGCACGTGCAGGAACCCGATGCCGTCCTTGGTGTCGAGCGCGCCGGGATGGGACTGCTGCTGCTCGGCCCAGTGTTCGCGCACCTTGTCGGCCTGCCGGTCCGCCTTGCGGTCCGCTATCACGTTCGTCCACCACAGCGAGTAGACGACGAACAGGCCGAGCAGCACGCCCGCCGTGATGAGGAGTTCCCCGAAGACGCTGACCGCCAGCGCGATCCGGCCGGGGCGCCGGCGCGGGGCCGGTTCCGGATCCGGTTCGGACGCGTCCGTGGTCTCTTCGGTCTCGTCGGCGGTCGCTGCCACTGTGTCCTCTGCCCTTACTCGATGAGCCCTACTCGATGAGCGCGTCCGGCTTGCCCTTGCTGCGCGGGCGTTCCTGGACCATCTTGCCCCAGACGATCAACCGGTACTTGCTGGTGAACTCCGGCGTGCAGGTGGTGAGGGTGATGTAGCGGCCGGGCCGGGTGAAGCCGGAGCCCCGCGGGACCGGGTCCAGCACGCTGGTGTTCGACGGCGGGGTCACCGGAAGCATCGAGGTCACCTTGTACACGAAGTAGGTGTCCTGCGTCTCGACCACGACCGCGTCGCCGGGCCTGAGCCTGTTGATGTACCGGAAGGGCTCACCGTGCGTGTTGCGGTGCGCGGCGAGGCCGAAGTTGCCGGTCCTGGCGTCGGGCATCGCCGTCTTCAGCGGGGCCTCGCCGTAGTGCCCGACCATGCCCTTGTCGAGCACCCTCTTGTTGCTGACGCCCTCCGCGATGGGCGCGACCACGTCCAGCTTCGGGATGTGCAGGATGGCGAAGCCCTGCCCCGGTTCGAAGACCCCCGGATTGCGCTTGCCGCTGGCCCAGTCGTCCTGGAGCTGGTGCGTCTCGCTGCCGGCCTGCGCGTGCGCACGGACATTGGTCCACCACAGCTGGTAGGTGACGAACAGCAGCATCAGGACGCCGGTGGTGATGAACACCTCGCCGATCGCCCGGCTCGCGACGGTCGCCGGGCTCGGCTTGCGCAGCCGGGCCTGCCGCCGGGCCTCCACCCGGCTCAGAGGCCGCTGCGGGTCCCGCCCCGCAGGAGACGCCGCGGCGTCCCGGGCATCCCGGGCATCCCTGGCCCCGCCGTGCCGCCCACCACGCCGCTTGGCGGCCTTTCTCCGGGCCGCACGGCCGCCGGGTGTGACTTGGGTGGCGGAAGCGGCCGACGAGGCCGCAGACGCCCTTGCACCCCTCCGTGCGGTGTCGCTCTGCGCGCCGTACCCCGCCGGCCGCGGGATCCGCAGCGCCATCGTCTCCTCGTCGACGGGAGGCAGGGGTGCCGTGAGGTCCTCACCGACCGGAGGCGGCGGCGCCGTGAGGTCATCCTCGGTCAGCCGGGGCATCGGAGCCGTCGGCGGATCCTGCCGCCGCCCGGCGTACGGCCGCGCACCGCCGGAGGACTCGTACGGTCTGCCGCCGTCGTACAAGTCCTCGCGCTCGGGGCGCAGCGCGGTCACGCCGTGGCCCTGCCCACCACCGGGGCGAGCCCCGCCGACCTCGCAACGGCACCTTGGTCGCCGCACTCCGCCAGCCAGTTCGCCAGCATCCGGTGCCCGTGCTCGGTCAGCACCGACTCCGGGTGGAACTGCACGCCCTCCACCGGGAGTTCACGGTGGCGCAGGCCCATGATGATGCCGTCGTGCGTGCGGGCGGTCACCTCCAGCTCGGCCGGGACCGTGGCCGGTTCGGCGGCCAGGGAGTGGTAGCGGGTCGCCGTGAAGGGGGAGGGCAGGCCCGCGAAGACGCCCTTGCCCTCGTGCTCGACCAGCGAGGTCTTGCCGTGCAGCAGCTCGGGCGCCCGGTCGACCACACCGCCGTACGCCACCTGCATCGACTGCATGCCCAGGCACACCCCGAAGACCGGCACGCCGGTGGCCGCGCAGTGCCGGACCATGTCCACGCACACGCCCGCCTCCTCCGGGGTCCCGGGACCCGGCGAGAGGAGGACGCCGTCGAAGCCGTCCTGGGCGTGCGAGGTCGACACCTCGTCGTTGCGCAGGACCTCACACTCCGCGCCCAGCTGGTACAGGTACTGGACGAGGTTGAAGACGAAGCTGTCGTAGTTGTCGACGACGAGAATCCGCGCACTCACTGGTTGTCCACCGTCACATCGTTGAAGGGCAGCAGCGGTTCGGCCCACGGGAAGACGTACTGGAAGAGGACGTAGACCACGGCCAGGATCAGTACGAGGGAGATGAGGGCCTTCACCCACGCGTTGCCCGGCAGATGCCGCCAGATCCAGCCGTACATGCCGTCCCTTGCCGTCCCTTCCGTATCCCTACGGCACCAGACCCACGCCGTACGTCACCAGACTAACGGCGCAGAGCGCTCGGTCAGCGTCAGATACCGGCCCGGACGCCTGTACCCGGACTTACGGGGGACAGGGTCGATCACCTCGACGTCGGTCGGAACTGTTTTGTATGGGCCTTTGTCGATCCGATACGTGAACCAGGTGGTCCCGTCCGTGAGCACCACGACGTCACCCGGCCGGAGCGGGGGGAAGTCCTTGAAGGGGTCGCCGTACGTCCGCCGGTCGCCCGGCCACCGCGAAATCACCCGTCTGGCCGAGCCGCGCGGTACGCGCGTAGTGGCCGAGCCCCTTCTTCAGGGTGCCGGTGCCCTCCAGCACCGGCTTGTTCCACGTGAAACCGAGCCGCGGGATATACATGATCGCGAAGGGTGCGCCGGATTCGTACCTCTGATCGGCCTGCACACCCGTCCAGAACAGCGCATGGACGACGAAGAGCACGATCAGGGTGCCGACGGTGACGCACAGCTCGCTGACGGTCCTGACGATCACGCGCACCGGCGGCTCCCGGACGGACGTCTATCCCACTGGCTTCGCGTAGTGCAGATCCACTGTGCCGGAGTAGCCGGGAAGAGTCACCGTCCCGTCGTCGGTGACCTTCCAGCCGAGGCCGTAGACGTTGACGTAGACCATGTAGGTCTGGATCGCCTTGCTCGCGGCGAGCGCCTGCTTCAGCCGGTCGGGGTCCCCGACCGCCGTGATCTTGTACGGCGGCGAGTAGACGCGGCCCTGGAGGATGAGGGTGTTGCCGACGCAGCGCACCGCGCTGGTGGAGATCAGCCGCTGGTCCATGACCTTGATGCCCCGGGCGCCGCCCTGCCACAGCGCGTTCACCACGGCCTGGAGGTCCTGCTGGTGGATCACCAGGTAGTCGGGCTGCGGCTCGGGGTAGCCGGGGAGCTTGGCGGTGGCGTTGGGCGGGGCGTCGTTCAGGGTGACGGTGACGGCCTCCCCGGTCAGTTTCCGGGTGCCCGCGCTCTTCTCCAGCCGGCCGAGGTTCTCGTCCTCGGCCCTGGTGCTGCCGTCGTCGCTCTCGGCCAGCGACTCCACGCTGTGGCGCAGGGTCGCGTTGGACTCGTCCAGCTCCTTGTTCTTGCGGCTGCGCTGCTGGATCAGGTCGGACAGCTTCAGCAGCGAGCCGTCCTGGCGGATGTCGGTGCCCTTGGCCGTGTTGAAGCTGGTGAAGAAGATCAGCCCGGCGAGCGCGAAGACGGCCGCCGTGAGGATCCGCACGGGCCGCACACGCGGTCGGCGGACAGGGCCCGCACCCGTTGATCCCGTCCCGGGGGAGTCGGCAGAATTGCTCAACGTACCCTTATCTCCTTCGGCGCCACGGAAGCACTACGCTAACGGACGCCCGGGGGAGCACACAGAGTCGTCATGTTGGCCCCTTGTACGCTGCCCCGAGCCCGACCCAGTTACCTGCGCGGCCACGCAGCGCATCGACAGGAGAGACCCTCGTGCCGAAGTCACGTATCCGCAAGAAGGCCGACTACACGCCGCCGCCGGCGAAGCAGGCACAGGCCATCAAACTCACCAACCGCGCGTGGGTCGCGCCCGTGATGCTGGCCATGTTCCTGATCGGCCTGGCCTGGATCGTCGTCTTCTACGTGACCGACGGCTCCCTGCCGGTCGACAGCCTGGACAACTGGAACATCGTCGTCGGCTTCGGCTTCATCGCCGCCGGCTTCGGTGTCTCCACGCAGTGGAAGTAGCTCTGCCCAGGGCTATCCACCGAGTTATCCACAGGCCAGGGGTGCTGTCCACAATCACCCTGGGGAAAAGAAACTACGATCTGTGGATAACTCATCGGGCGTTGACGCCGGTGTGACCGGCCAACCGATCCACAGACATCTGTTCGCCCCCTGTCCGACCTGCGGAAACACATCCGAGCGACAGGGGGCGCAGCTGTGTCCGCACGCCGTGCACAAGATCCGGCACAGCCTGTGGACAACGGTTCGGTCTCAGGTGAGCTGAGCGGTCCTGACCAGGGCCAGCGCCACCGACAGCACCAGGACGACGGCACAGGTGCCGTACTGCACCAGCGCCCGCTTCTCGCGCGGCGCGTGGACCATCGCGTACCCGGTGACGACACCGGCGACGAGCCCGCCGATGTGCGCCTGCCAGGCGATGTTGCTGAACCCGAAGGTGAAGATCAGGTTGATCACCAGCAGCGCGATGACCGGGCGCATGTCGTAGTTCAGCCGGCGCATCAGCACGGCGGTCGCGCCGAAGAGCCCGAAGATGGCGCCCGAGGCACCGAGCGACGAGGTCTGGGGGGAGGCGAGCAGATAGGTCAGCGCGCCGCCGGCCAGGCCGGAGACGAAGTAGACCGCCAGGTAGCGGGCGCGGCCGAGGGCCGCTTCGAGCGGGCCGCCGATCCACCACAGGCTCAGCATGTTGAAGCCGATGTGCCAGTACTCCTGGTGCGTGAACATCGACGTCACGAAGCGGTACCACTCGCCGCCGGCGACACCCGAGGTCGGCGTGAACGGCTTCGGGGGCCAGGCGCCGTAGAGCACCAGGTGGTCCAGCAGGGAGCTGTCGGCCTGGACGGCGATGAACACCGCGAGGTTGATCCCGATCAGGATCTTGGTGAGCAGGCGGGGGTCGGCCGTGACCGTGCCCCCGGCGACCGTGCGCGGCCGGGCCGCCGCCGGTGCGTGCCCCGTGCCCGAGCCCTCGCGGACGCACTCCGGGCACTGGAAGCCGACCGAGGCACTGATCATGCACTCCGGGCAGATGGGCCGGTCACAGCGCGTGCAGCGCACCCCGGTCTCGCGATCCGGGTGCCGGTAGCACACGGGGACGCTCCGGGCGGCGCCCTGCGCGCTCCCTGCGGCCTGGTCCATCAGATCCCCTTGTTCGTCTGTTCGTCGTGTCCGTCCCGACGGTACCGTCCCGCCTCGCCCATCCTTACGGACGAGCGGGGTGTTTGGTTCCCCTCAGGCGTCGCGCGTCTCCACCACCACCGTCTCCAGGACGACGGCGGCCAGCGGACGGTCGTTGCGGCCGGTCGGCACGCTCGCGATGGCGTCTACCACCTTCTGGGACGCCGGGTCGGTGACCTCGCCGAAGATGGTGCACTTACCGTTCAGCCAGGTGCTCGGGGTGACGGTGATGAAGAACTGCGAGCCGTTGGTGCCCGGTCCGGCGTTGGCCATGGCCATCAGGTACGGGGTGTCGAAGGCCAGGTCCGGATGGCACTCGTCCTCGAAGCCGTAGCCGGGCCCGCCGAGGCCGTTGCCCAGGGGATCGCCGCCCTGGATCATGAACCCGCTGATGACGGAGTGGAAGACCGTGCCGTCGTAGAGCGGGTTTCTGCTCTTCTCGCCGGTGCCCGGGTGTGTCCATTCGCGTTCGCCGCGGGCCAGCTCGACGAAGTTTCTGACCGTGACGGGGGCGTGGAGGGGGAAGAGCCGCACCTCGATGTCGCCGAGGGTGGTCTTCAAGGTGGCGTACAGCTGCTCGGCCACGATCTGCCTTCCGTCGTCGTCCGCCGCGACACTCCGATCCTTCCACGGTCCGCTCCGCGCGTCGCCGGGCGGCCGTGACTTCCGCCGGGTGAGCGGCGCGCGCCGGTGATTCGTGGCAATGTCGACCACAAGCCCCCTTGCCCTGAATCAGGGCCGGAGGGGTCGACGGGGCACCCATATGCCCGTCCGCACATGCCACACCGGCCGCGGACAGGCATGATCCGTAAAAGGGTGGAAAGTCGAAATACCGTACGCCACCGAGGAGGAGGAACCCGTGACCCGCATCGACAGCGTGCGCGCCGCGACCGGCTCGGCGAAGGACAGCGTGCTGCACGCCGCGGAAGTGGTGGCGCCCTACGCCGACACGGCCAAGGAGCGTGCCGCGTACTACGCGCAGGAGGCACGCGTACGGCTGGCGCCCGTGGTGTCGCAGGCCGCAGAACAGGCCCGCGTGCAGTACGACGCCCGGCTCGCCCCGCGTCTGGAGCAGGCCCGCACGCATGTACCGCCGAAGGTGGACCTGGCCGCTCAGGAAGCCGCCGTCCGTACCCGGAAGGCCGCCCGGCAGGCCGCCGCCTACTCACGTCCGAAGCTGGAGCACGCCGTGGCCGCGGCCGCTCCGGTCCGCGACGAGGCCGCAGCTCGCGGTGCGGCGGCGCTGGCCGCGCTGCGGGGCCAGGTCTCGGCCCAGGACATCCAGAAGCTGGCCCGGCGGAACGCCCGGCGCTCCCGGACCGGCCGCACCCTGAAGGTGGTGGCGGTGCTGACCGCTCTGGCGGGCGGCGCCTTCGCGGCCTGGAAGTGGTGGGACAAGCAGGCCAATCCGGACTGGCTGGTCGAGCCGCCGGCGGCGACGGAGGTGCCGGACGAGGGCCGCATCACGTCCGTGGACGGCAGCGACGCGTCGGCCCTGGATCCCGAGGTGCAGGCGAAACAGGCGCAGGACGACGCGGTGGACCGCGACGACGAGGTCTGAGCGCCTGGCAGGCACCGGGACGGACACGAGAAGACCCTCCGGCCGTGATCGCGGCCGGAGGGTCTCGTCGTGCGGGTGGCCGGGCGGTGCCGCGGGGGCCGGGCGCCCCGGCAGTGCCGGCCCGTGGCGGATCACCCGTCGGGGGCGTGGGCGCCCCAGACCTCGCGCAGCGCGTCGCAGACCTCACCGACCGTGGCAGCGGCGGCGGCCACTGCGTGTGCGCCACGTAGGTGCCGGCCTGCCGGCAGCACTCGGTGAGCAGCTGCGCGTCGTAGCGTGCCGTCG
This sequence comes from Streptomyces sp. NPDC004658, assembly GCF_040609555.1. Classification (NCBI taxonomy): domain Bacteria; kingdom Bacillati; phylum Actinomycetota; class Actinomycetes; order Kitasatosporales; family Streptomycetaceae; genus Streptomyces; species Streptomyces sp. NPDC004658. The sequence continues at coordinate 173,394 of NZ_JBEXKG010000001.1, read as the reverse complement.
GGGTGTCCTGGTCCGGGAAGTACGGGTGCGACAGCGGCAGTTGGGCACCGATGACGCAGGTGTAGGACCACACCGGCCCCGGCACAGGCACCGTTTAGGCTCGTTAGCGGGTACCGACGAGCAGGGGGATCAGGTGACCACGCAGGAACAGCGGCGCGAACTCGCCCAGTTCATCCGCAGCCGGCGGGAGCGGCGCAGGCCCGAGGACGCCGGACTGCCCGTCGTGGGTCACCGGCGCACACCGGGGCTGCGGCGCGAGGAGGTCGCCACGCTCGCCGGCCTCAGCATCACCTGGTACACGTGGCTGGAGCAGGCCCGGGAGATCCGGGTCTCGCGGCAGGTCCTCGGCAGCCTCGCGACGGCACTCGGCCTGGAGCCGGTCGAGCGCGACCACCTCTTCCGGCTGGCCGGCGAGGTGCCGCCCGGCGACACGCCCTCCCGCCCCGAACTCCCCGAGCAGTACGAGCTGCTGCTCACCCACCTGAACCCGAACCCGGCGTTCATCGTCAACCGGCGCTTCGACATCCTGGCCTGGAACCAGGGCTGCGAGCTGCTCTACGGCGAACTGGGCGCGCTGCCCGCCGAGCGTCGGAACGTCCTGTGGCTCACCTTCACCTCTCCCGAGGTGCAGGCCATGTCGCTGAACTGGGAGGAGGAGGCCTCCCACACCCTCGCGCTGTTCCGGACCCAGGTCGGCGAGCGCATCCTCGACCCCGACGTCGTCGAACTCCTCGACGCCCTGGAGCAGGCCAGCCCGGACTTCACCCGGCTGTGGCAGCTCAAGGAGCTGGCACCGTTCGTCCCGAAGCCGCGCACGGTCAACCACCCGCGGCTGGGGGTGATCGAGCTGGAGTACATCAAGATGCATGTCGCGGACGACGACAAGACCCTCGTGTCGTACCTCGTGAAGCCGGGCTCGGACCTGGAGCAGCGCATGGCCGGCCTGCTCCGCGAACGCGACGGCTGATCCGGCGCCGTCCGCGGCGGACACGGCGACCGCGGGCACGGCGACCGCGAGCCCGCACTGGCGTCGCTCCGGCGGGAGTGCGCCACTTACCGGACCGAACGGGCGGAAGAACACGGCGCCCCGCCGGAGGAGTTCCGGTGGGCGCGTCCGGGCCCCGGGGGATGGGGCCCGACCCTCGGAGCGGTACGGGTCAGGCGACGGTGTAGCCTCCGTCGACCGGAAGGACCGTGCCGGTCACGTACTCCGCTCCGACCAGGTAGGCGATCGCGTCCGCCACCTCGCCGGGCTTGCCGACCCGCTTGATCGGCAGGTCCTGCGACATCGCGGCGAACTGTCCCTCGCGCGCCTCCTCGGGCACGAACGACCACCAGGGGGTGTCCACGGCACCCGGCGCCACCGCGTTGACGCGGACCGGCGCCAGCTCCGCCGCCAGCGGCGGGACGATGCGCTCGGTGGCGCCGTTGACCGCGGCGAACGTCACGGTGCCCGGGGCGGCGGCCCGCGCGGTGGCCGCGGACACCATCGTGACGGAACCGGTGACCTGCGCCTTCTGGAGGGCGTGCAGGTAGGCGAAGAGCTTGCCGTCGAAGGCGCCCCTGATGTCGGCGAGGCCCAGGGAGGCCAGCGGGCCGAGGCCGAGCGCGCCCGGGCTGAAGGCGAGCACCAGGTGGTCGAAGGCACCCGTCCGCTCGAAGAACCCGGTCACCGCCTGCTCGTCGGTGCCGTCCACCTGCTCGGCGGCGGCGACCCGGTCCTTCACCGCGGCGAGCTTCCCGGCGTCGCGTCCGGTGACGATCACCTCGGCGACGGCCGCGGTCAGCTTCTCCGCCGTCGCCAGGCCGATGCCGGACGTCCCGCCCATGATCACAACACGCATCACTGCCTCCCGTCGTTCACCGCTTGCCCGACCGATCCTGGGCGGCCCGCGAGGCACCAGCCAGATGCGCGTTGTGCTGGTGGTGTCGCCACCAGGCAGCGGCAGCCGTGGAAGTCGGCGTCCTGGTCCCCGGCATGACCGACCCCTCGGGCGCCCCGCACGCGAGGGCGGCGCCCCTGCTGTGAGGGCAAGAAAAGCCCCTCCGACCGCGTTTCCACAGGTCAGAGGGGCTCGTGAGAAGTGGAGCCTAGGGGAGTCGAACCCCTGACATCCGCCATGCAAAGACGGCGCTCTACCAACTGAGCTAAGGCCCCGGGAGGGTGCGACCGGCCGGAGGGATCACCTTCCGGCGGGCGCCGCAGACCAGAGTACCGGGTCACCCCCCGTATCCCGCAAAAAGATTGGGGGTCCCCGCGGATGACCACTCTCCGTAAGATGCTCGACGTGGTTCGCTACAGCGAACCGCGGTTTTCAGGGGAAGCGATGGGGAGACGCAATGGACGCCGCACAGCAGGAAGCCACCGCCAGAGCGCGGGAGCTGCAGCGGAACTGGTACGGGGAGCCGTTGGGGGCGCTCTTCCGTAAGCTGATCGACGATCTCGGGCTGAACCAGGCCCGGCTCGCGGCGGTCCTGGGCCTGTCCGCGCCGATGCTCTCGCAGCTGATGAGCGGCCAGCGCGCGAAGATCGGCAATCCGGCGGTGGTCCAGCGGGTGCAGCTGCTGCAGGAACTGGCGTCCCAGGTCGCGGACGGCAGCGTCAGTGCCGCCGAGGCGACCGAGCGGATGGACGAGATCAAGAAGTCGCAGGGGGGCTCCGTGCTCAGCAACACCACCCACACCACGAACAGCTCGGGTGCGCCCACGGTCAAGCGCGTGGTGCGTGAGATCCAGTCGCTGCTGCGCTCGGTGGCCGCCGCCGGTGACATCATCGACGCCGCCGACACCCTCGCCCCGAGCCACCCCGAACTCGCCGAGTTCCTGCGCGTGTACGGCGCCGGCCGCACCTCCGACGCGGTCGCGCACTACCAGTCCCACCAGAGCTGACCGGGCGGCCGGTTCGGGTGGGGGCCCGGGCCGGCCGGACGCGGGATGCGTACGGCGGGGGTACGGGGGGTTCGTCGGACCAGGGGAGGAGCGGCGGCTGCCATGGGTGAGGTCTTCGCCGGCCGGTACGAGCTGGCCGACCCGATCGGGCGCGGTGGTGTGGGCGCCGTGTGGCGTGCCTGGGACCACCGCCGCCGGCGGTACGTGGCCGCCAAGGTTCTCCAGCAGCGCGACGCCCACTCCCTGCTCCGCTTCGTCCGCGAGCAGGCGCTGCGCATCGATCACCCGCACGTCCTCGCCCCGGCCAGCTGGGCCGCCGACGACGACAAGGTGCTGTTCACCATGGATCTGGTGGCCGGCGGCTCCCTGGTCCACCTGGTCGGCGACTACGGCCCCCTGCCACCGGCGTTCGTGTGCACGCTGCTGGACCAGTTGCTGTCCGGGCTCGCCGCCGTCCACGCCGAAGACGTCGTCCACCGGGACATCAAGCCGGCCAACGTGCTCCTCGAAGCCACCGGCACCGGCCGGCCCCGGCTGCGGCTGTCCGACTTCGGCATCGCCATGCGGCTGGGCGAGCCCCGGCTGACGGAGACCAACCTCGTGGTGGGGACGCCCGGTTACCTCGCCCCCGAGCAGATGCTGGGCGCCGAACCCGACTTCCCGGCCGACCTGTTCGCGGTCGGCCTGGTCGCCCTCTATCTCCTGGAAGGCGCCAGGCCCGACGCCAAGGCGCTGGTGCGGTACTTCCTGGAGCACGGAACACCCGGCCCGCCCAAGGGAGTTCCGGAGCCGCTCTGGCAGGTCGTCGCGTCCCTGCTCCAGCCGGATCCCGCGGACCGGTTCCGCACCGCCACGGGGGCGCGCAAGGCGCTGGCCGCCGCCGCGGAACTCCTGCCGGAGCCCGGTCCGGACGACGAGCTCATCGAGATCTTCGACCAACTCGGGCCGCTGCCGCCCGGGTTCGGCCCCGACGGCCCGCTCGGGCGGGCCTCCGGTGTGGCGTCGGACCTGGTTCCCGACGGGACGGACGCGTCCGAGGCGGCGGGTGAAGCGCTGCGGGACGGGACGGTCGAGCGCCTCGACGGCGGGCCGGCCGGCCGGGTTCCGGGCTCCGCGGCGCGGGCGCGTACGACACCCACCTCCACCGGTTCCCTCTCGGACACCGGAAGCTTCCGCCTGCCCCCACCCCAGCCCCCGGTCCCCGTACCGGCCCCGGACCCCCGTGTCGACACCGCCACCGCCGCCTACACCGCCCGCGACCCCCAGACTCCGCCGCCCTCACCACCCCCTGGCACCCCCACCCGCGCCCGGGGACGCCGGGCACGGCGCGCGGCCCGGCGCCCCGGTCCCCCCGCCAGGGCCGCGATCCCCCTCCTGCTCCTCGCCCTCGCCTGCTACGCCGTCGGCTTCTGGGCCCTGGCCCGGGTGTGAGCCCGTCGGGCCGTCGCGGTCCAGCCGCCGAGGAGCAGCAGCAGTGCGGTGCCCGTGCCGATCCCGCCGACGGCGATCAGCCGCATCGCCCGGTGGTCGGCCCCGTCCCCGCCGGTCCCGGTCAGCGCGGCCTCCCGGTCCTCGTCGGTGACCGTGAAGACGTCGGGCGGCGTGGGCCGGCCGGCGTACGCGGGCGCCGCCTGTGCCCGTCCGCCCAGCCGGACCCGCAGGGTCACCCCGAACGGCCCCTGTCCGAAGGTGCCGGCCAGCTGTGTGCTCAGGTGCAGGACCAGGTAGTACTCGCCGGCGAAACGCACGGAGGTCACCCCGGCGGGAACGGCGTACCGGTTGGTGTACTCCACCGGCGGGAGCGGTGCGAGGGCGGCGGACCTCGGGGCGCCGGTGTAACCGAGGGAGGCGTCGTCGACGTACCCGCGGACGGGGTTGTAGAGGGTGAGGTCCAGGGCGCCGCCGACGTAGCCGTGGCCCGGGGCGCCGTCCAGGTCGGCGGAGGCGTGCAGGTGCCGGCCCCAGTCCAGCGGCACCTTGTAGAACCGGGTCTCGCCGGGGGTGAGACGGGTGCGCCAGATCCCTTGGCCCACCGGGCGCGCGGTGGCGAAACCGGTGCCACCGGAGCGGTCCCTGGGGGTGCCGGTGAGGGGTTCGGGTGTGGCGGAGTCCCAGGTCGGCGGCGCGGTGGCGGGCCCGGCCTTCGCGAGGCCGGGTTCGGTGGCGGGTGCGATCTCCAGGTCCCACGGGCGGGGCGAGGCCGCCGCGCCGGAGCCTTCGGCGTCGAGGCGTTCCACGAGCAGGTAGTACGTCCCGCCGCCCTGGCACAGTGCCTTGCCGGCCTCGCGCTGGGCCAGGGCCGTGACCGGACGCGGGCTGAGCCCGGCGCCGATGCGGGCGGAGGCGTAGGAGCAGGAGGTGCCGTCGGCGTCCCGGAGCGAGACGCGGATGCCGTCGGTGGCGGAGACGGTGGCGTCCGCCGGTGGTACGGCGGTGACGGGGACGTACGCCGTGTCCGTGGCGGTCAGACGCAGGCGGTAGTAGAGCCGGCCGTCGCGTGGCAGGGAGCTGCGGTAGGTGCGGCCGGGGTCGAGCGGGACGGCGTCCGTGGTGCCCTGTGTGCCCGCGACGGTCCGGGCTCCGGGGGTGAACGCGTACGCCCCCGGGCGCGGGTCGGCGCCGGCCGGCACGGCGAAGGCGGCGCAGAGTCCCAGCAGCAGCACGATCACGGCACCCCGGGCGGCGACGGCCCGCCGCCGCGGCCCCGCCCCCGCGGGACACGCCGCCGACCATCCGGCCGGCCCCGCCCCCGCCGCCGTACCGCCCGCTCGGCCCCGCACGCGCCGCACCCCCAGTCGTCGGACGGGCCCGCACCGGACCGGCGGACCGCAGGCCCCATCCTGCCCCGGCCGGCGCTGCGCCATCCGGGCAACGCGTACGCCCGTCCGAAACGCCCGGGACCGTCCGGCACCGTCCGCCCGGCGCGTCTACCCCACCCGCCGGGACCCCGCAACACGTAGCCCCGCGAGGTCCCCGCGCGACAGGGCCGGGAAACGCGAAACCCCGACCGCGCAGGCGGCCGGGGTCGGTACAGATCGGGTATCGGGACTCACGAACCCGTGGGCACGGAGTCAGTCGCCTCCGTCCACAGATCCTGCTCGGCGCGATCCGCCTGGATCTGGCGGTACACGAGGAGCCCGCCGATGGCGGCCAGTGCGACCAGGAGCAGCTTCTTCACCGCGCGACCTCGTCTTTCCTTGACGTAGGGGACCTCTGGCGCCCGACTATACACACCGACCGATATCGATCGGTGACCTGCGTCGGGGCCCAACTCCCGCCCCGGCAGCGGCAGAGGTTCTTCGCCCCCGTGCACCCGTCCGAGTGGTGTTGATCTGAACATCGACGCGCCACGGGCGTCGGTCCACCACTTCCCGGCCCACATACACATCATGAGGAAAGTACGCAAATCGCCCAACCCGAAAGTGAGGGGCCATGACCGCCCAGAACAAGGTCATGAAGCTGTGGACCGCCATCGTCACCGCCTTCCTCGCGCTGTGCACGGCGCTCGGACTCGTCTCCGCCAGCACCACGACCGCCGCCGCGGCCGCACCCCGGACCGAGACCCCCAGCACCGGCACCGGCACCGCGCAGCGCACCACCCCGACGATCCCGGCGATGCGCCACTGGGCCTGGTCCCGTGCCAGGGCCCTGCCCCCCACGATGAAGCAGCGGATCCGGGCCGAGGCCCACGGCAAGACGCCCAGCTGCCGCCACCGCCCCCTCGCCGAGACGCAGACGGACACGCAGACGGAGACGCAGGCGCGGGTACCGGAGCAGTCGACCAGGGCCCACGACCACCACCTCTCGGACTCCCTCGACTGCTGATCCCTCCCCCACCGCAGTACCGCAACGTCTCGACCGCACGGCGACTTGCGTACGCACCAGTCGACACGGAAACAGACCCCCGGCCGGGTTCGGCCGGGGGTCTCGCGCTTTTCCCGGTAGGTCATCCTCGTACGGCAACGACCCGCACCCCACGAAAGGTGGTGAGCGCTGCCGTGAACCGGCGCGTCACCGTAGTCACCGCTGTCCACGGCCCGTCCGCCCGGTTCCTGCCGGACGCGTACACGTCCCTGTGCGCGCAGCGGCTGCCCGCCGGCTGGGAGTGGGAGTGGGTCGTTCAGGAGGACGGCACGACGGACACCGTCCGCCCCCATGTCCCGGACGACGCCCGCGTGAGCTTCCGCCAGGGCCGGCCGGGCGGGCCCGGGGTCGCCCGGACGATCGCGCTGGCCCGCGCCGGGGGCGCGTACGTCAAGGTGCTGGACGCCGACGACCAGCTCCTGCCGGGTGCGCTCGCCCGCGACCTGGCCGTGCTGGAGGCGGACCACACCGTCGGCTGGACGACGTGCCGCGTCCTCGACCTGCTGCCCGACGGCTCCACGGCCGCCTTCCCCGGCGATCCCGCCGAGGGCCCGATCGAGCGCGGAACCGTCCTGGACCACTGGAAGCGGAACGACTTCCTGGCCCCGGTCCACCCGGCGAGCCTGTGCGTACGGCGGGAGCTGCTCACCGCGCTGGGCGGCTGGATGGCGCTGCCGGCCTCGGAGGACACCGGTCTGCTGCTGGCGCTGGACGCGGTGAGCCGCGGCTGGTTCTCGGCGGAGCCCGGTCTGCTGTACCGCAAGTGGGAGGGCCAGGTCACGGCACGGGCGGCCCATGTGGACCCCGCCGAACGCGAGGCCCGCATGGCCGTCGCGGAGGCCCGGGCGCGGGCGCTGGCCGCCTTCGGCTGGACCTATCCACCGGCACCCGCTGCCGCTCGCTGACGACGGCCGCGCTACTCGGTGAGCACGATCGCCTGCGAGGGGCACTTCTCGGCGGCCTCCAGGACCGCCTCCCGGGTCCGCGGGTCCTCGGCCGCGTCCGCTGCGCCGGGCCGTACGACGCCGTACCCGTCCTCGAACGCGAACACGGCCGGCGCCCGGTGCGCGCACTCGGCGGAGCCGTAGCACAGGGAGCGGTCGACGGCGACCTTCATCTGTCCTCCAGTCGTGGGCGGTGCCCTCCGGGTGACCTTCAGGACGTCACTGCCCGGCCGCGCCCCTGCCGAACCGGACCGCCCGGCCCACCGGGGGCTGTCGCGGTCCGCCCGCCGCCGCGAGCCAGTGGGCCACCCGGCGGACCGTCGGTTCGTCGAGCCGGTCGGCCAGGGCGCGGACCGCCTGTTCGTCCTCGGGGCCCAGGTCGTACAGACCCGCCTTGCCCAGCCCGGCCATGAGCACCTGGTGCGCCGGGCGGGTTCCGGGGGGCCGGGCGCGGGCCGCTCCGGGCGCGACCGCCACCTCGTCCCCGCGCGCCCGCGCGGTCCGGGTCATGTCGTCGACGGCGTACAGCACGGGAGCGCGGCAGGGGGACTCCGCGCCGACCGTCCAGGAGTCGCGGGCGGGCTCGTGGAACATCGCGACCCAGCGTGGTTCACCAGGCGGTCGCGGGCACCGGGGACGCTGCTTCTCCATGGCACTCACCCCTTCCGGAACGACGGGCGAGCGAACCGTAGCCGACGGACCGTCAGATTTCCAGGTTCCCGCCCGTCCGGCACCGGTCCCTCCCCTCGTGGGGACCGGTGCCGAACGGTGCGGGGCTGTCGACCCACGCCAAGTCGGCGGAGCGGCGCGGGTCGAAGGACGGGGACGGTTTCCGGGGGTACGCGGGGCGACTCGGGCGGGGCGGGCGTACGTGCGGGGTGTGCGGGAGGCTCACCCGGCGGGCGCGACGCGAGGTGGCCGACTTTGACCGAGAACGTTCGGTGCCATGGGCGGTCTCTCCGAGCGCTGAGCCGGTGGCCTGTCCGGACGGTGTGTGACGGATCCGATACCGGGTTCGGATCCTGCCATCTGTCGCCGCCGCAGAGGAGGTTCCGGTCTCCGGTCCGGCCCTTAACCGCAGGTCAGACGTATAAGGTGAGTTTTCCGGTCCGGACGTCGCACGCGGAGGAAGTAAGGGGTGGGACCTTGAGTTCCGACTCAGGGGCACGCACAGCCTTCGCCGAGCGCCTCGCGCTGCTGTACAAGGAGGCCGGAAACCCTCCCCTCAAGAGCGTCGCCGAGGCGGTCGTACGGCTGCAGCGGACCGATGAGCGCGGCCGGCCGGTACGGGTGTCCGCGCAGCGGATCAGCGACTGGCGCCGGGCCAGGAACGTGCCCGCCCAGTTCGCCGCCCTCGCGGCGGTCCTGCACATCCTGATCCCGGAGGCGCGGCGCCTGCGTCCCGCCCCGGTCTCCGCCGGCCTGTACGACCTCGCCCACTGGCAGCGGCTGTGGGAGCTGGCGGTGGCCGGACCCGCCGGCGACCGGCCCGCGCCGCCCCCGGAGGAGAACCGGCGGCCCCCGGCCCAGGCCCCGCCCGTCGCCGGTGGCGTGTGTCCGTACCGGGGGCTGGCCCCCTACCGGCGGGAGGACGCCCGGTGGTTCTTCGGCCGGGAACGGAGCACGAAGGCCCTCGTCGCCCAGCTCCGCGCGGCCGAGCGATCCGGTGGGCTGGTCATGCTGGTCGGCGCCTCGGGAGCCGGGAAGTCGTCCCTGCTGAACGCCGGCCTGGTCCCGGCGGTCCGGGGCGGGGCCCTGGGCGCGGCCGGCCGGGGCGGGGGCGCGGAGGGGACACCCACCGGAAGCACGGGAACGCCCGCCGGAGGTCTCCCAGGCCGGGTCCCGTCACCTCCGCCCCTGACCGCCCGCTCCGAGGAGCCCGCCGACCGCTCCGCCGACGCACACCCCGCCCCTCCCGGCGACCACTCCTCCGACCACCCCGGCGACCGCTCCCCGGACCACCCCGCCGATCCGCCCGGACCCGTCCTCCAGCTCGTCCCGGGTGCCGATCCGCTGGGCGAGCTGGTCCGCCGCATCCCCGGTCTCGCCGCCGTCGCCGCCGACGCCCGCAGGGCCGAGCGGGAAGCGGCACGGAACCCGGCGCTGCCGGGCTGCGACGCCCCGTACATCGCCCCGGCCGTGCGCGAGGCCGTCACGGCCTGGGCGGACCGCGCGACGGCCCCGGACGACAGGCCGGTCGTCATCGTGGACCAGTTCGAGGAGACGTTCACCCTCTGCCCCGACGAGGCGGACCGGCGCGTCTTCATCCACTTCCTGCACGCCGCCTGCACCCCGCCCGCCGGCTCCGCCGGGCCCGCGCCCGTCCGCGTCGTCCTCGGCATCCGCGCCGACTTCTACGAGCAGTGCCTCGGCTACCCGGAACTGGCCGACGCGCTCCAGCACCGGCACATGGTGCTCGGCCCGCTGACCAGCACCGAACTGCGCGAGGCGGTGACCGGTCCGGCCAAGGCGGTCGGGCTGGAGCTGGAGCCGGGGCTCGCCGAGCTGATCGTGCGCGAGGTGAGCGCCGACGGTCCGCGCGGCGCGCACGACGCGGGCGTGCTCCCGCTGCTCTCGCACGCGCTGCTCGCCACCTGGCAGCGCCGGAAGGCGGGCCGGCTGACGCTGGCCGGCTACCGCGCGGCGGGCGGCATCCAGGGCGCGGTCGCGGCGACCGCCGAGCGTGCCTGGTCCGGGCTGGACCCGGCGGCCCGGACCGCCGCCCGGCTGCTGCTGCTGCGGCTGGTCCGGCTGGGCGAGGACACCCAGGCCACGCGCCGGCGCGGCACCCGGCGGCAGCTGGCGGAGGAGTCGTCGGACCCCGGCAAGACGGAGGAGTCGCTGGAGGCCCTGGTGCGGGCCCGGCTGGTGACGCTGGACGCGGACACCGTCGAGATCACCCACGAGGCGCTGCTGCACGCCTGGCCCCGGCTGCGGCACTGGATCGACGAGGGCCGGGGCGACCATCTGCTGCGCCAGCGGCTGGAGGAGGACGGCCGGGCCTGGGAGGACTCGGGCCGGGACAGCTCGCTGCTGTACCGGGGGTCGCGGCTGGAGCAGGCCCGCAACTGGGCCCGGTCGGCCGGGGACACCTACCTGACCCGCAGCGCGGTGGAGTTCCTGGCCGCCTCGGTACGGCTGCGCAAGCGGTCGGTGTGGCTGAGCCGGGCCGCGGTGGCGGCGCTGGTGGCGCTGGCCGTGCTCGCGGCCGGTACCGCGGTGATCGCCTGGAAGCAGCGCGACGACGCCGTGTTCGAGCAGGTCCTCGCCGAGGCCGACCGGGTCCAGCACACCGACCCGTCCCTGGCCGCCCAGCTCGACCTGGTCGCGCACCAGCTGCGCCCCGGGGACGAGGGCACGTACAGCCGCCTGATCTCGATCGTGAACGCGCCGCTGGCCACCCCGCTGTCCGGCCACACCGGCGCCGTCTACCTCACCTCCTTCAGCCGGGACGGCGCCACCCTGGCGACGGCCAGCTTCGACCGCACGGTCCGGCTGTGGAACGTCACCGACCCGCACCACCCGGCGCCGCTCGGCGCCCCCCTGACCGGCCACACCAGCTGGGTGAGCAGTGCCGTCTTCAGCCCGGACGGCCGCACCCTGGCCAGCGCCGGCGACGACGGCACGGTCCGGCTGTGGGACGTCACCGACCCCGCGCACGCCCGCCCGCTCGGCAAGCCGCTCACCGGCCACCAGGGCACGATCTACCTGGTCGCCTTCAGTCCCGACGGGCGCACGCTGGCCACGGCCGGGGAGGACCGCACCGTGCGGCTGTGGGACGTCACCGACCCGCGCCGGCCCGGGACCCTCGCCACCCTGCGCGGGCACAGCGCCGCGGTGCGCTGCGTGGCGTTCGCCCCGGACGGGCGGACCCTCGCCACGGGCGGCGACGACGACACCATCCGGCTGTGGGACGTGTCCGCGCCGCGCCGGCCGGAGCCGGTCAGGACACTGCGCGGGCACACGGACCTCGTGCACTCGGTGGCCTTCAGCCCCGACGGGCGCACCCTGGCCAGCGGCAGCGCGGACGACACCATCCGGCTGTGGAACGTGGCCGACCCGGCCCGCGCCGCGGCGGTCGGCCAGCCGCTGACCGGCCACACCGGCCCCGTCTGGTCGGTGGCGTTCAGCCCGGACGGCGGCCGGCTCGCCGCCGCGAGCGCGGACAGCACGGCGAGCCTGTGGAACGTCAGCGATCCGGCCTCCCCGTCCCAGGTCGGCGAGCCGCTCGCGGGCAGCAGCGGCGAGATGTACGCCCTGGGGTTCCGCCCGGACGGCCGCACCCTCGCCACCGGCAGCGGGGACGGCAAGGTGCGTCTGTGGTCGGTCCCGACCTCCGACATGATCGGCCGGGGCGGGGCGTTCCGCCCGGACGGCCGGGTGCTCGCCACGGCCGCCCGGGACGGCAGGCTGCGGCTGTGGAACGTGACGCGGCCCGACCGGCCCGTCCTGCTCGGCGAGCCGTTCATGCGGGCCGACGGCGACCAGCGCTCCCTCGTGTTCTCCCCCGACGGCCGCACGCTCGCCGTCCTCACCGGCGTCCGGACGGTCCACCTGTGGGACGTCACCGACCCCGCCCACCCGGTCACCGCCGGCTCCCCGCTGCGTCTGCGCACCCGCTTCATGGGGCCCGACGCGCTGGCCTACAGCCCGGACGGCCGCACCCTGGCCACCGCCTACGACGACCGCACCGTCCAGCTGTGGGACGTACGGAACCCGCACCGCCCGGCCCCCCTCGGCACCCCCCTCACCGGACACCGGGGCTACATCAACAGCCTCGTCTTCAGCCCGGACGGCCACACCCTGGCCAGCGGCAGCGCGGACGGCACGATCCGGCTGTGGGACGTCACCGACCCCGCACGCGCCCGCCCGCTGGGCACGCCCCTCACCGAGCACTCCGGCCCGGTCAACGCGCTCGCCTTCGACCCGGACGGCCACACCCTGGCCAGCGGCAGCGACGACGACACGGTCCGCCTGTGGAACACCACCGACCCCGCCCAGGCCGGACCTCTGGGCAAGCCGCTCACCGGTCACACCGAGGCGGTCACGTCCCTGACGTTCAGCGCCGGCGGACGGACCCTGGCCAGCGGCGGCAACGACAACACGGTCCGCCTGTGGAACGTCGGCGATCCCGCCGCACCGACGGCCATCGGCCAGTCGATGAGCCCCAACGCCAAGACCGGCAACTTCCTCGTCTTCAGCCCCAACAGCCACGTCCTCGGCGTCTCCAGCGGCACCGACACGGTCCGCCTGTGGAGCCTGGACGCCGACACGGCGATCCGCCACATCTGCTCGGTGACGCGGGGCGTCCTCACCCCCCGGCGCTGGCACGAGTACCTGCCGCGCCTCGGCTACGACCCCCCGTGCGGTCGATGATCGGCCAACCTGCCCGATTCCCCCCGGACTTGCCCCCACACAACCGACAACCTTGTTACCCTTGGCCATAGCCCGATCGCTGGTGCATCCCCCGTCGCCAGCGGTCGGGCCTTTTCTCTTCCCCCGGCACCCCTCCTCGCCGGGCGGGGCCGACGCTCCAGGTGCGAAAGCCGGGGCTCACCGGTACGCGATACGAGAAGACCCCCGGTCCTCATGGACCGGGGGTCTTCTCGCTGGTGGGGCTAACAGGATTTGAACCTGTGGCCTCATCCTTATCAGGAATCAGGCCTATTCAATTGATCTTCGCAGGTCAGAAAGTGCGCAGCTCAGCGACGCGTCTACGTCCGTCTACACGGGCCGTACCCTGTGGACCCCTGTGCGGCACAACTACTTCCCGGGCTAGTTCCGGGCTAGCCCCGGGCTAGCTCACGCTGCGGTCACCACTCTCAGCCGCCCCGGCCTGCGCGGCGGAACGCCCGGCTTGCCCTCCTCAAGCGCGGCCAGCACCTGGCCCGCGTAGTCCGCCGCCGCATGCGTGTACAGCCACGTGACCTCGCCCGCGCGCTCGTGCCCGAGGATCTCCTGAGCGATCACCTCTGGCACGCCTCGGTTGTGCAGCCGTGAGGCGTAGGCATGCCGGATGTGGTGGAAGTCGGGCCACCAGTCCGTTCGCTCCTCCTCCACGGACCGGACCCTGCCGGCCTCCTCGTCCCAGCGCATGGCAGTGACCACCCGAACTGCCTTCCGCGCGACACCCGCCGCCTGGATCGCTGCGATCCACAGCCGGCGGAACGCGCTGCGACGGAGCGGCGCACGGTACGGCTCACCCTCGCCGCCGGCCTTCCGGGAACCCCGGCGAACCCTGTTCCGGCCGTGAAAGACCAGCTCGTCTTCGCACAGACCGTCTTTCGGCTCGGACACGACGCGGCTCGCGCCCGGCTCTGCCGCCCACAGCTCCCGCAGGGCGCGCGCCGCGAGCCCGGTCATCGGGACCGTGCGAAGGCCCGCGTCGCTCTTGGGGTACGCCTTCCGCTTGATCTTTCCGCGCGGCTCGATGAGCACCTCTCGGACGTGGATGCGGCGACCCTCGAAGTCCACGTTGCACCAGCGCAGTCCGGCCAGCTCCTGGAAGCGGAGACCGGTCTCCTGGGCGACGACGAGCAGGTTGTGGAAGTAGTCGGGGAGCTTGTGCCGGATCAGCCAGAGCTGGGCGTAGCTCGGGGGCCGGCGGTCTTCCGGGTGCTTCTTCTTCGCCGTCGGCAGCCGGACGCCTTCGGCTGGGTTGAAGGGGATGCGCCGGTCCAGCTTGGCCGCGGTGAGCATCCTGTCGAGCACCTGGAAGCACTTCGTCACCGAGCTGGCGGCGAGCGGGCCGCCGTTTGCGTCGTGCAGGCCGTTGACCCAGGTCTGGATCTCCAGCCAGGCCAGCTCGTACAGCTTGTAGCTGCCGAGCCGCGGGGCGATGTGGTTGCGCCACATGCCCTCGTCCCGCAGCTGCGACTGACTCCAGTGCTCGATGCGGTGCTCCCCCTTCGTCTGGGTCGGCCACCACAACGTCCACCAGGCGGAGAGGGTGATCTCACCGCGGGCCGGGTCGATCCAGGTCCGCTGCCGCATCTCGGTACGGGTCTGTTCCAGGAACTCGACGGCTTCGGTGTATGTCGGCTTGGTCTTGCTGCGCTCCTTCCCGGAAGGGTCGGTGTACCGGGCCTCCCATGTGCCGGTGTGTTCGTCGGCTGGGGGGCGGTCACCAGGGAACCGTTTCAGGCAGACCGGGCAGCCGCACCTCATCGACGGCTTCGGTCGGGGGTTGTTGCTGGGCCTGGCAGGGGCCTTCTTGCGCACCATCGGGTGTGCTCCTGATCAGAGAGTCAGTGCGCCGGGCGCGATACGGCGGAGGTGAGTGCGGGAGGCAGCTCAACGGGTTCGCCGCAGAAGCAGTGGAGGCCGGCGCCGGGAACGTCGGGTGCGCCGAGGTCGATCGTGAGGATCGCGTGCAGCTCTCTGATCAGATCGTGGGGGTGGGTGCCCCTGTCTACGAGGATGGTGACCTCGCGCGGGTCCCAGTGGGCGATCTCCGGGAGATCATCGACCACGGCGATGCGAATGCACACAGGTGTCCCCCATGGGTACGACGGCACATGACGTGATCCGCTCTGGGAGGACAGCGGGTGACTGATCGTACCTGTGTGTGAAGACGACTAGAAGATAATTTGGCATATTCGCCAGCGAGATGGTTCGCCGCTGAACGAGTCTCAAGCACCCCCCATGGCTCATCAAAAGTCACGGAAACTTAGGCAACCCTGTGTTCCTACTGTGGAGCGCGGCTGAGCCGCAGGGCCGCCTCGGCGTACCGGACGAGGTCGCGCTGGCTGTCCTCTGGAAGCTGCCGGTAGAGCTTGAGCAGGCGCTGCTCGCGTTCTTCGTTCGTCGGCCCTGGAACCCGCCGGCCGACGGAGCGGAACAGGTCCGCGGGTGAGACGTCCACCCCCCAGCGGCGCAGGGTGTCCGCCAGGCGTCGGAGCGTCTCCGGTTCGACCCGTGAGGTGCCGCGCGTCCTGTTCATCCAGGCGTTGAGGGTGACGTAGGTGACGTCAGCCTCAGCAGCCAGGTCCTTCTGCGTCTTGTCTGGCACCTCGGCCAGGAGACGCGTAAGTAGTGCCGCCAGGTCCTCGCCTTTCTGGGCGTGGTCCTCGGCGGGGCCTTGCTCGCCGGGGTGGTTCTGGTGGCTGTTCACGGTCAGAGGATCGGCCATGCGCATCTACATGCGCAAGTAGATCGCAGACCGTTGACCCATATCTGATGCTCACCAGGGGTGATCTACACAACCCTCGCACGCCCCTGTGCGCCCCTCCCACACCCTCGTGAACCCCTCTTGACGCCATACACATCTACTCGTAGATTGTAGATAGCGCAGGTCAGCCGGACCTGGGCGACCCGAATTCGGCCACAGGCCGGAGGTTCACCATGCGACGACTGGACAAAGGTGCCCCGCTGCGGGCCGCCATGGAGGCGGCCGGGCTGGACATCGGTCGACTCGCCGCCAAGACGAAGGAAGTCGACCCCGCGGGCGTCGGCCTGTCCCGGGCGATGGTTGGCTTCGTCGCGGGCAAGGGCAAGACGGCCCGCGAAGAATGCAGTGACCACACCGCCAACCTCATCGCCGAGGCTCTCGGCCGGGAGGTCGCAGAGCTGTTCGAGACGCCCGTACTCACATTCGCCGAATCTACATCTACACGGAGATCGAAGAGCGGCGAACGCCGGAAGTCCGACCTGCCGGAACGGCTGATGGACCAGCGGGAGCTCTCCGAGTTCCTCCGCAAGTCCATGAGCTGGATCGACAGTCAGATCCAGGAGGCGGCGGAGCGGGGCGAGTTGTGGCCCGGGCTCATCTACGTCGGCAAGTCACGGCGCTTCGACCCCTACGCCGTCCTCGACTCCATGCGGCGCCAGCGCGCCGCCTGAACCACACGGGGCCGCCCCGGATGCGACCCGGAACGGCCCCCACAGACCAAAACCCAACGTCAGGAGCTGGCTGTGTCTCTCAAGGCTACCGCCGCGATCTTTCCCCCGGCGGAGGTGGAGCTGGTGACGAAAGCCGTCGCCGGCGACCGCGACGCCTTCGCCACCCTCTACAACGACCACAAGCCCGAGGTGTATCGCTACCTCGTTGCGCGGACGAAGGACCGGACCCTCGCCGAGGACCTCACGCAGGAGACGTTTCTGCGGGCCTTTCGCCGGATCGACACCTTCCGGCCCCGTCCGACTACGGCTGGCTTCGTCGGCTGGCTGTGTGTCATCGCCCGCAACCTGTACCTCGACCACCTGAAGCTCCACCGCACGACGCGCGAGTTCCCCACCGCTGAGCCGGTCGACGGTGGTCACCTCGACCCGAGCGCCGAGGAGTCCGCCATGCGCCACCTGGACGCCGCCGAGGCGCGCCAGGCCGTGGCGGCCGCCATGCAGGCCCTCACGCCGTACCAGCGCGAGGCCATCCGGCTCCGCTACTTCGAGGACCTGTCGATCCCGGAGACGGCCGCCCGGATGGGCAAGGGCATCGGTTCCATGAAGACCGTCACGTTCCGCGCGATGAAGTCCATGCAGCGCACCCTGACCGCCCAGGGGGTGGCCGCGTGAACAGGAACCTTCCTCACGCCCTGCGTGTCATCCGCGCGGCCATCGCCGCCAACACCGGCGACCTGGCGACCTCGATCGGGTATGCGCTGGACGGTGAGCAGCTCCTGGTCGACCCGGAGCGGTCGTACGGGCCGGTTGCGGATCAGGCGCCCACCGCCGGCCGGGAGTTGACCGAGCTGGAGCAGCAGGCGCTCGCCTGGGATGCCTCCTGCGAGCGGGCCCGCCTGGTGGCCGCCGCCATCGAGCGGCACATCGGCGACCACCCCGAGTTCCAGAGCCTGCGCACCGACGGGGACCAGGTCCTGGTCGCGCTGCACGTCACGGACCAGGCGCAGTGGGCACAGTGGCGCCGCTGGTTCGGGATCACCCACGACAAGGAGCGGCCGTTGCCGTACGCGGTGGCCGGTGACGGCTACCGGGACGGTGTCCGGGTGAGTGTCGTGGTGTACGACCTTCCGCAGGTGCGGGCCCGGGCGGCGGAGACCGCCAGTCGTCCGTTCCACTTGGACGGCTTCGTGTACGACCTGGCGCGTCCGCATCGGGACTCGCAGGGCGGTGTCTGGTACTTCCAGGGCGAGCGGGCGAACGACGGTATGCCGCTGCTGGTGCTGGACGGCCGATCGGAGCGGTGCTCGTTGGCGAACCTCGTGCAGCAGGTTGGCCCGCTGACGCCCGTCCGGGACGTGGAGACGCCCGTCACCGCCAAGGGTGGGGAGGCCGCGTGACCCACTACCGGCGCAAGGCCACCTTTCAGATCATCACGACCGCTATCCAGAAGCTGATCCCGGGAGCGGCGCTCGCGGGCATGCAGGTCGAGATCACCGAGAAGTACGGCGAGACCCGGAACACTTGGTCCGGCAGCGTCATGGCCCTCGCTGAGCGCATCCACACCGCCCTCTACGGCACCACGGAGGAAGCGGAAGACCAGACCGCGCCCATGGCTCTGGATGCTTCAGCCGAGGACCTGCTGTCCACGACTCGCAAGCACCTGTGGACGGCGTGGTCCCTGTCGTCTGAGGAGATGGCGTCGCAGGCCGCCGAAACGCTGTACCGCCTCGGGATGCTCGTCCCCGAAGGCGGTGCCCAGGAGCTGGAACGGCTGCGCGCGAGGTACAGCGGCGCCCTGCCGAAGCTGTCGCCGGATCAGCGCGCCACGCTGGCCAAGCACATCGGCAACGCACTGCCCGCCCGGGACTCGCTCCTCCTGTCCCTGGGCGAGTCGATCCGCGGCCGTCGCGAGCACGAGCACCCCACCTGGGAGGACCTGTACTGCCTGAACCTGGTCTCCTACACGGGAGAGCGGATGGCTCCGGTGCTGCGCCGGCTCCTGGACGCCGAAGCACGGATCGCCGAACTGGAGAGCGCGCAGTCCGTAGCGACGATCCACTACCGGGCGTCGTGGGACTCCATCACCCTCGGCCGCTACACCACCGCCGACGCGGCACGCGCACACTGCGAGGCGCGCGCCCGTCGTGACCTGCCCACCGTCGCCCTCGACTGGATCGAGGACGAAGAGGACGGCATCGCCGAGCTGGTGGGACGCGTCGGCGAAGAGGAGCGACCGCTCGGCTACACCGTCACGGCTCTGGAGGTCGCCTCCGAGTACGACGAGGAGGCCGCCGAGTGAAGCGTCGCAAGCACCACGCCCGTGAGCAGACCCGCAACGAGCGCGCCTTCCGCGTCCGCTACACCTACCCGCTCGGCCCCGGCCTGGGCCGCAGGACCGCAGAGTTCCACACCAGCGACAAGGCGCAGGCCATGCGCAAGGCACGCGAGTACGCGGCGCGCGGCTGGCTGATCGCCCTCTCCCGTCACCTCGGCGAGGGCCGCTGGGAGGACGTCCCCGTCCAGAGCGCCCGGAAGGAGGCTGCCGCGTCGTGAGCGCGTACGCCAGCGCCTACAAGGCGCTCACCTCCGACAGGGCCCTGCGGCCCAACGAGGCCGCTCAACTCCTCGCTGAACTCCGCGTCGAGAACGGCAAGGAGCTGGCGGACGCCGTCGAGCGAGACCTGTCCGGCAAGTACCGGCGCACCGCGACCGACACCGAGGCCTCCTTCCGCCGCAAGCGGCGCGAGTACGGCGCGGCCATGCGCGTCGTCAACGCCTTCCGCCACCTGGCCGCAGCGCCCTTCCGTCCCGCCCTTCCGCCTCAGCGCAACCGGAGCACGTCATGACGACCTTCAGCTTCACCCCGGCGACCCGAGAGACCGCCCGGGCCCGGATCGGCATCCAGGGCCCGGCCGGCTCCGGCAAGACGAAGTCGGCCCTGCGTATCGCCGAGGGCCTCGCCCAGGGCGGCACCATCGGTCTGGTCGACACCGAGCGCCGCTCCGCCCTCAAGTACGCCCCGGTGCCCGGTCGGCCGGAGCTGGGCGGGCACGCGTTCGGCCACATGCCGATGGACACCCACGACCCGCGGAACCTCATCCAGGCCGTGCACGCCGCCGAGGCGGCAGGCATCGCGGTGCTGATCGTGGACTCCTGGAGCCACTTCTGGAACGGGCGCGGCGGTCTCCTGAGCATCGTTGAGGAGACCGGCGCGAAGGCCCGGGGCGGCACCTTCGGCGCCTGGAAGGACGCCAACCCGATCGAGCAGGACATGCTCGACGCGATGCTCAACTTCGCGGGCCACCTCATCGTGACGATGCGCACGAAGAACGACTACGTCATTGAGGGCAAGACCGTCACCAAGGTCGGCACCAAGGCCGTGCAGCGCGAGGGCGCGGAGTACGAGCTGGACGTCGTGATGGACATGGTCCAGGGGACGGCCACGATCACCAAGACGCGGTACGAGCCGCTGGAGGGCATGGTCATCCACCACCCCGGTGAGGACGTCGCTGAGCTGATCCTGGAGCAGCTCGGTCAGGGCGTGGACCCGGTACAGGTCATCGTGGACGAGCTGACCGGCGAGGGTCTGACGTACGAGCGGGCGCTGGAGCTGCATGCCCGGGCCAAGGCACGGAATCTGCTCGGTTCCGGGCACCTGCACCCGGTGACGGGCGCGCCGACGACCCTGGAGGCGCTGATCCGGGAGTACGGGCAGGCCGTCAAGCCCGTCACGACGGGCGTCACGGCTCCGTCGGCGCCGGCCGCCGACGCCGAGGCTGCCGCCGCCGCCTACTCCGGCGACCCGGAGCCGTCCGACGACATGCCGGCCGCTCCGGCTCACGCCCGACCCGCCGCGCAGGAGCCTCAGCAGGCGCCCGCACCGGTCACGGCCCCGCAGATGCGGATGATGCACGCCCTGTTCAACGCGCTCGGCGTCACGGGCCGCGACGCCCGTCTTCGTGCGACGTCGCTGATCGTGGGCCGCCGCGTCGGCTCCGCGAACGAGCTGCTGATCGGGGAGGCCAAGGACCTGCTCGACACCCTCTCGAACTACAGCGAGCGGGAGAACGCGCCGGACGAGTTCGCCGCGATGATCCAGGGCCTGGAGAACGACGCCCGGGCCACGGCCGCCAACCAGGCCGCCTGATTCACCACTGACCGCGGGCCCGCCCCGACTTCCCCCCATGCGGGGCGGGCCCGCCTCCCAGAAAGGAGGTGCACCACAGTGGTGAACCCCACCCACGAGCAGGCCGAAGCCATCGCCGCGTACGGCGACGGGCTCGACCTGGTCCTCCAGGCCGGCGCGGGATGCGGCAAGTCCTCAACCCTCAAGATGATCGCCCGGTCCGACCCACGGCGCCGGATGACGTACGTCGCCTACAACGCGTCCATCGCCGCCGACGCGCGCCGCTCCTTCCCCGGCACGGTCGTGTGCAAGACCGGTCACGGCCTGGCCTTCGACCCGAAGTACGGCGCGCGTCTCCAGCGGCCCCGCCAGACCGCGCACCAGGCCGCGCAGGCCCTCGACGTCCGGAAGATCCTCGGCATCATCGGGGCGACCCCGGCGATCCGCACGGACGTCGGCGGCCAGAAGGCGATGACGTCCAAGATCATCATGCGGATGGCGCTGGACACCGTCACCCGGTACTGCCACAGCGCCGACACCGAGATCAGCACCCGCCACATCCCGCACTACGACGGCCTGAAGAAGAGCCGCGCCGAGCTGGAGAAGCTCGTGCTCCCGGTCGCCCGGGCCGCGTGGGAGGACCTGAAGCGGGACGACAGCGTCCTGAACCTGTCCCACGACCACTACCTGAAGATGTGGGCCCTCTCGCAGCCCCGCATCCCCACAGACGTGGTCCTCCTCGATGAAGCACAGGACACCAACGACGTTCTCTCCGCCGTCCTGCTCGCCCAGGAGCACGCGCAGCGCATCGCTGTCGGCGACTCCGCCCAGCAGATCTACAGCTGGCGCGGCGCCAACGACGCCTTGACCAAGTTCGTCCGCGAACTCGGCTGCCCGGAACTCACCCTGTCGCAGAGCTTTCGGTTCGGCCCGGCCATCGCCGACTGCGCCAACGTCTGGCTACAGCTGATCGGCGCCCCGCTCCGACTCACCGGCTGGGAGGCCGCCGAGTCCAGCGTTGGACCGCTGGACGCCCCGGACGCGATCCTGTGCCGCACCAACGCGGGCGCGATGGGCATCGTCATGGAGGCCCTGGCCACCGGCCGGAAGGTCGCGCTGGTCGGCGGAGGCGGCGACATCAAGCGCCTCGCTTGGGCCGCGGAAGCCCTCCAGGGCGGCCAGCCCACCGACCACCCCGAGCTGATGGGGTTCGCGTCGTGGGACGACGTCCGCCAGTACGCCGCTGAGGAGGACGGCTCGCTGGAGGTCCTCGTCAAGCTCATCGACGAGCACGGCCCCGCGCGCATCGTGGCCGCCGCGGACGGACTGTGCTCGGAGGAGCAAGCCGAGCTGGTGGTGTCGACCGCGCACAGGTCGAAGGGCCGCGAGTGGCCGGCCGTGCGCATCCATGCGGACTTCCGGGCGCCGAAGCCGGACCAGAAGACGGGCCTGGTGATCCTGCCGCGCGAGGAAGGCCGTCTCGCGTACGTGGCCGTGACCCGGGCCCGCGAGCAGCTGGACGACACCGCGCTCGCGTGGGTCCGTGACGTGACGGCGGTGAGCGAATGACGACCTATGACGCCCGCGTCACCGGTGTCTTGTCCGGCCGTCACCGCGACTGGATCTCGGTCACCAAGCTGGCCGTGCCCACCGTCTGGATGGCCACGCCGGAGGGCCTGGTCCTGCTCGACCTGGTCGCTGTCGAGCTGGCCGCCAACGGGCTCCGCAAGGGCTGGACGCTCACCCCGGACGAGGCCCGCTACACCGCGAGCCTGCTCTTGGAGCGGGGTCTGCCGTACTCCGTGGTCGCCTCCCGAGTCGGGGCGAGCGGAACCACCTTGAAGCTCTGGTTCCCCGAGCAGGCCGTCCCCGCGGCTCCCGGGCTGGCGCGTGACGGCGTCCGGAAGTCCCGGCCGTCGTCCAGCGTCCGGTGTGGCACGCGCAGTGGGTACAGCCGGCACCACCGCCGGGGCGAGACACCGTGCCAGCCGTGCAAGGACGCCAACGCGGTCGCCGACCGCTACTACCGGCGGCACGGGACGTATGTGGGGGCTCCGGAGGTGTCCGCGTGACGCCCCGTCGACGGCTCGTCACCGCGACACCACTTCGAAAGCCGAACCGTTTTGATCATGCCTGGTCCGTCGAGGCCAGCGACCGGAAGGAGCCCTGATGGAACGGGAGTGGGAACTCCGAGCCATCTGCCGGCGCGAGGACCCGGAGGTCTGGTTCTCCAGGAGGACCGCGGCCCGTGCGAAGCAGCTCTGCCTCAAGGAGTGCCCGGTCCGGGAGGAGTGCCTGGAGGCGATCCTCGCCCGGGAGGCGAAGACGGCGAACAGCATGCGGGCCGGGATCATCGCCGGACTCACCGGCGCGGAGCGCGCCAAGCTGGCCGCCTCCCGAAGCGCGAAGGCGCCGGTGAAGAAGCCACAGGCCGCGCCCCCGGGCCCTGGGCGTCCGCAAGCGCCGTGCGGTACACGCTCCGCCTACCAGCGCCACCTGCGCAAGAAGGAGCCGGTGTGCGCGGCGTGCCGGGCCGCGAACGCCCGTAGCGGCGTCCAGTACCGCAGAACCGGTTCTTCGCAGGTGCCTGCCGCCCGATAGCCACCGGTGGCCCGGCGGATGAGGCCGGCCGCCGGGCCACCGGTCACCACCACCCCAAGGAGAGACAGCACGTGGGCAGCCGCCTGTACGTCGAGGTGCTCGACTACGCACCGACGACGCTGACACACCGCGAGAAGCTCGCGCTCGCGGTGCTGGCGGATGACGCCCGGGACTCCACGCGGATCACCTGGTCCAGCGTCGAGTCCGAGAAGATCCTCCGCCGCGCGCAGGTGTCGCGCGCCCAGATGTACGCAGTGATCAAGGCCCTCATCGAGAAGGGCGTCCTGGAGAAGGTCACGGCCGGCCAGAAGCACGGCAAGGCCAAGTACAGGATCCTGCCGCTTCAGTGTCCGGAACTCCCTGACACTGACGACGATCCTCAGGGTCCGGATTCGCCTGACACTGACGAGTCTCAGCGTCCCGGAACTCCGGACCCTACAGCCGGGGTTGAGGGTCCGGGAATCCCTGACACTGACCCGCCTCAGGGTCCGGAAAACCCTGACACTGACGCCGAATCCCAGTGTCCGGAAAACGCGGACACTGACGAGTCTCAGTGTCAGGGAATCCCGGACGTCAGTGTCAGGGAATCCCGGACGCCTACTCTCTCTACTCTCTCTACAAGACCTCACTCTGTGGGGAACCCCCCGTCGTCGGCTGACGCTCAAGACGACGCACCAGAAGACGAGGTCATCGACGCTGAACCCGTCGATGAGGCTGAGGCCGCCGAGACACCCGCTGTCACCGCGCAGACGATCGTCGCCGAGTGGCTGGAGCGCTGCACAACGCGCCCACCGTCCCGCGTCATCGGCCAGCTCTCCCGAGAGATCCGCGTCCTCCTCGATGAGGACCACATCCACCCCGACTGGATCCGGCGCGGCATCGCCCGCTGGATGCAGCGCGACCTTCACCCCTCGACGCTCCCCAGCATCGTCAACGGGGTCATGAACACCGGTGCCGGAGCCGGACCCGCCGCCTCGTCCAGCGACGCCCAGTCCGCCGGCGGAACCGTCTTCGACCGCGCCCGTGCCCGCGCTGCCGCCCGCGCCGCCGCACGCCAGGAAGGACAGACCCAGTGACCGAAGAAGAAGCCGTCCAGATCGCCGAGTACGTCGCCGCGGCCTGCCCCGCCCAGAAGTTCGGCGAGTACACCCCCGACGTCTGGGGCGAAATCCTCGCCCCGTACGACGTCAACGAGGCCCGCTCCGCCGTCATCGCCATCGCTCGCCGCCAGCCGTTCATCTCGCCCGCCGAGATCGTCACCGAGATCCGCGCACGCCGCGCCGAACGCATCGAGCAGGCGAACCTGGTCTACGACGGCGACCCGGACGAGACCGGCGCCGAGTCCGCCGCCGCCCTCCGCGAGATCATCCGAGCCGCTGGAGACGGCCTCACAGGCCCCAGCAGCATCCGGGCCTCCCTGGGGGCCGGTGATCGCCTCGCACTGCCTCCAGGTGCCGATCATGGCCCGTACAGCGGCCGTGCAGCCGCCGTCCGCGCCGCCATCGGCAAGATGCCCAGCGACCGCGACGCCTCCAGCGACCCTCGCTCGCGCCCCTGCCGCAGGTGCGGAGCCGCCCCGGGCGCCAGCTGCACCACCGGCGGCCGCCGACGCCGCGACGTCCACCCGATCCGCCTGGAGGACACCAAGCGCACGGCCGCCGGCCTCCCGCTGATCGACCCGGACGCCGCGGAGGCCCGCATCAAGGCCGCCGCAGCCGCTGCTCTTGCCCGCACCAACGACCAGGAGCAGGAGGCCCAGGCGTCATGACGACCCCCATCCCCCGTCAGCGCAGGCCGTACCGGTTCGCGGCGATGGCCGTCCAGTGCACCTGGTGCCGCGCGCGTCCCGGCGAGTTGTGCACGAACCAGCGCGGCACGCAGGACCGGCGCCGCGACGTGCACTCCGCCCGCCAGATCGACTGGCTGAAGGTCCTGTCCACCCGGTGCCCCGAGCGGATCTGCCAGGCCGCCCCCAACCAGCCCTGCACCCTCGCCCCCGACGTCCACCACGCCCGCACCACAGCGGCCCACACCCCAACCGTCACGCCATGAAGCGACTCATCCCATGCCGCGACTGCCGCCGCCCCGTCCTCTGGACCACCACCGAGGCCGGGAAGCGCCTCGCCGTCGACCCCGACCCGGACCCCGCCGGCAACACGGCCATCTGGCGCGACGGCACCGGCGCCTGGCGCTCCCGCCGCCCCACCGCGGACCTCCCGATCACCGGCTGGGAGCGACTCCACAAGCCGCACGTCGCTACCTGTCCCAGCCACACGCAGCAGCTCGCGCTCCCCACCGGCGTGACCAGCCTGGCCGAGCACCGCCGAAGGAGACACCGCCCATGAAGTGCCGGTACTGCCCGCGGACCCTCCGCACGAAGGAGTCCAAGGCCCGCGGCTACGGCCGGATCTGCGGCGAAAAACTCGGCCTGATCCCCAAGTCGACGCCCCGTCACAGCCGGACGCTGACGCAGGTTACGGCCGTCACGACACCTGATGTCCACCCGGGGCAGACCGCCATCCCCATTCAGCCCCAACTCCCCGAGGACGCAACGTGGACTTGATCTTCAAGCCGTGTGAGACGGAGGACTCGCCCGACGAGCCGGACGAGCCCGCCCGGGACGAGTGCCCGTGCCCGAAGCCGGACGGCCAGTACCTCTTGGAAATCGACGCTGGCTCCGTGTTCCTCACCCACAGAGCGTGCGGCAAGCCGCCTCGTGACTCCAACGAGATGGTTGAGAACCTCCATCTTGCCCCCGTCCTCGTGCAGATCCAGCCGGAGAACAACTGCACCGGCTGGCACTACGAGTACTCCTGCGACTGCGACTTCTGGGCGCAGGCGACCATCCCCGGCCTGCCTACACAGGCCAACACCCCGAAGGAGAACTGACCTTGTTGCCCACCCTGACCGGCGTCGGCCGACTCACCGCCGACCCCGAACTCCGCTTCACCCAGTCCCAGAAGGCCGTCGTCAGCGTCCCGCTCGCCTTCAACTCCCGCCGCTTGAACAAGCAGACGAATGAGTGGGAGGACGGCGACGTCTTCTACATCCGCGGCACCGCCTGGGAGCGCCTCGCCGAGAACGTCGCCGAGACCCTCGCCAGGGGCATGGAGGTCATGGTCACGGGCGAGATCCGCACGGAGTCCTGGGAGAAGGACGGCGTCAAGCACGAGCGGCCGGCGCTGCTCATCCGCTCCATCGCGCCGAACCTCGCCTACGCCGTGGCCACCGTGTCCAAGGACGCTGCGGGCCAGCAGAACGGCCAGAACAGCGGACAGCGCAGCGCACACCCCCAGCAGGGCCAGGTCCAGCGTTCCCGACCGTCCAGCCCGCCCCAGGACGACCCGTGGGCCGTCGACCAGCAGGCCGGATACAACGAGCCCCCGTTCTGATGGCCGCCCTCCTCACCCTCCCCGGCGGACCAGACGACGCCGGCGAACTCGTAGAAGCCTTACTCGTCGCCGCCGACACCCGAGACCAGCACGCGCCCGCCCAGGCCGCACGCTGGCGGGAACTCGCCCACGACATCGGCGACGCACTCGACCAGCTACCGTCTCCCACCCAGTAACCCCTCGCGGACAGGGGCCCCACGCAGGGCCCCGCCCCGGCCACCACACCGGAGCAACATGTCCACGACAGCAAAACCCCCCAACAGGAACCAGGCTTCGGAACCGGTTCCTACCCTCTTCGCGCGCCTGTTCCGCCGCCGCTCGATCCCGGCCGTCGTGCCGACGCCGACCCGGATCGATCTCGTCCTCCGTCTCACCCAGGACCTCACCGCGGCCCTGTCCGAGACTGCTCGCTGGAAACGCCACGCCGACTCGTACGAGCGGGAGCGCGACGGTGCGTACCGCGAACGGGCACAGCTGCTCGCCTGGCTCGCCGCCCTCCACCCCGCCACTGCCGTGATCACCCCGGCCGCCGACATCGACGGCGAGGACGGCTGGCAGCTGCTGTACCTGGTGGCCGGCGGCTGGCAGATGTCCTGGCACATCCACCCCCGTGACGCCGACCTGTTCCGGCACGTGACGGCCGTCGAGCCGAGCGACCCCCGGGCGCAGTGGGACGGGCACAGCACCGAGCAGAAGTACGAGCGGATCCGCGGACACGTGCGGCTGCTGGCCCAGGAGAGTCTTGCGGGTGACGGGTCGTCGTCGGGCGTCACCGCCGAGGCGCGCGCGGCCGTGCTGGAGGAGGCCGCGGATCATCTGGTGCGGCAAGCAGCCGAGCTGTGGGCGCCGGGGACGAAGGCACACACCGTGATGCTCGCCGACGCTGCCGAACTTCGGACGGTCGCTCGCCGGCGGCCGACGCAGGGCACCGCGGCGGCGCGCGGCGTCCAGGACCACGGGGCGCGCCGATGATGCCCGTCCCGTCGCTGCCCGGGCTCCTGGTCCTGGCCGCCCTCGCCTGCCTCGCCCTGGGCCTCGTCTCGTTCGCCGCCGCCGGCGTGCTCTGTCTGCACGCCGCCATCCGCCGCAGCCGAGCCGTCCGCCGGGTGCACGCATCCCTCCTGGAGCGCCCGTGACCACCATCGCCTTCGTGGACTGCGAGACGACCCACCTCGACGCCGAGATCGGCGAGGCCTGGGAGGTCGCCGTCATCCTCCGCCGGCAGGACGACGACCGGACCACGGACACCGAGTACGTCTGGCAGTTCGCCATCAACCGTGACGCCGTCGACCCCGAGGCCCTGCGCATCGGCCGCTTCCACGAGCGCCACGTCGTGGACCCCACCTGGGGCGCCGCGTTCACCGGCCCGGGCCCCATCCTCCCGTGCAGCCGTGCCAGCGCCGTCGAGGCCATCATCGGCGTCCTGTCCGGCGCCGTCCTGGTCGGCTCCAACCCGGCCTTCGATGACCGCTTCTTGCGGAAGCTCGTCGGCCCCGGGTGCGCCCGGTGGCACTACCGGCCGTACGACATCGTCCAGCTCGCCGCCGCGAAGGTCGGCGCGCAGGCGGCCGGCCCACTTCCCTGGCGCGCGCACACGCTGTCCCGGGCGGTCGGGGTGGAACCACCGACCGCGGACGCCGCGCACACCGCGCTGGGGGACGCCCGCTGGGCCCGCGACGTCTACGACGCAGTCCTCCGGCCGAGCCCATTCCGCCACCCATCCGGCGCACCGTGCGCTTCCTGACCCGCCGCTGGCGCCGCCCGTGACCGCTGCGGCCCGCGCCCATACCCCTGGCGCGGGCCGCAGCGCGTACCCGGTCGACCAGTTCGAACCGTTGAACCAGTGCCCCACCTGGAAGGACCCCCATGAGCTACCCCGCCCTGTTCACCACCCCCGGCATGCGGAACTTCGCCGAGGCCGTCGACACCGAGCGCCAGCGACAGCTGGAAAAGTTCGGCGACCAGCACCACCCCATCCTGCGCGGGCCGAGCAACCAGGAGCTGTTCGAGCGGCTCGCCCATGGCCTGCGGGAGGCGAACGCTGACTCGGCGCAGCGCTGCTGGATGACGATCCTCCTGGAGGAGGCGTACGAGGCCGGCGCCGAACGGAACCTGGCGAAGTTCCGCGAGGAGATCGTGCAGATCGCTGCCGTCTGCCAGGCGATTCTCACCGACCTGGACAGGCCGGAGGCACGCCGATGAGCGCCTTGAGCCATGACGCGAAGGCCGTCGTCCGCGCCGCCGAAGCGATGACGACGCAGCTCCGACGCATCGCGGACGCCCTCGCGACGCCCACCGTCGGCATCACCGGCGACCGGCCGACGACACCCGACGACGGGCGTCGTCCTAAGCCGATGGACCCGGCGCACATCCTCGGCATCGAGGCCGACACCGCGCGCGCCGTCGCCGCCGGGAATCTGCGGCCCGTCCAGGTCCAGCACGCCGATGTGGAGCGACAGAACGCCGAGCTGAAGCAGGCGCAGCCCCTCCAGGGCCACGCCGGACACGGCAGCCCTTGCGAGCAGCGGCCGGACGGGACCTGCGCCAGCCCCGCCGAGTCCCCGCTGCGCGACCAGATCGCCGACGCCATCGGCAGCACCAACCTGAACGTCTGGGCCAAGGGCCTGCGCTACAGGGCCGCCGACGCGGTGCTGGCTGCCATCCAGCCCGGCGCCCGCGCCACTGCCACGCTCGCCCGCATGGCCGATGCCGACATGCAGCGCGTGATCGCCCTGTACGAGCGGTGGGTGAAGGCCGGGCCGCCACCGCTCGGCGCGTCCATCACCCGCTGGTGGGACACCCGGCTCGCCGAGCTGCATGCTGCGATCCTGCGGCCCGAGGAGCACGAGGAGACCGACCGCTGCCGCGAACCTTCCGTCGTAGAGGAGATCACCCGGGTCGGCGCCGCGCATCCAGACCAGCGCGAACCCGCCTACGCCGCTGTACGGGCGCACATTGGCGGTCTCGGCGAGTACCTGCCGCCCGACCTGGTGCATCGCAACGCGATCATCTGGCGGGCCGTCCAGGCCGCGCTCGACGCAACCCCAGTGGGCCGCTGTGTCTCCTCGCACTGCGTTGAAGGGGACCACATCCTGCCCGTCGAGCCGGCCGGGGACCCGTCATGACGGCCCGCCTGGAGATCCTCGGCCAGGACGACGCGTGGCACGAGGCGCCCGGCATCGCCGCCGTCGAGCTGCACGAGGAGACTCCGCTCGACCTCAACGAGGCAGTCCTCGTCTCTGCCGTGGACTTCGCCCGGATGCAGATCGCCGAGTACGAGCGCCAGCTCCACCAGCCCTGCGCTCGACCGCGCCCTAGCCGCCCCGCCTGGCAGTCGCCGTACGGACCACAGCCGAGGAGGCGGTAACCATGACCGAGCGCTGTCAGGCCGGCTCGCTGCTCTCCTCGCCTGCTTGCGCACACAGACGCTCTGAGGCCTCATCCACCCATTCCGGCCCTTTGACCAGCCGACGACGGGGTGAGGACGCAAACGCCTTCAGGGCGTCTCCGTCCGGCAGGTCCTCACCCGGATACCGACTCAGCTCTTCCACACCTCGCGAACGAACCGGGCCTGACCGACGTCACCAGGCGTCACCTGACAGCACCAACGGCCCGCACCGTCCCTGAGCATGCGGAAGGGGTGCGTCCCCAACCTCCCCAGGCCGGACGCACCCCAGGCAGTGATCACCGTACCGCCCGAGTCAGACACAGGAGCAGCACCGTGACCGCAGCCGACGACCTCGACACCATCACCGAACGCTGGACCACCCTCCAAGAGCGCGCCGGCACCCGCCCCACCACCGCCTGGCCCCCGGCCATGGGCATCACCCGCCTCCTGACCGACGAGGAACGCGCGGAGCACGCCGCGGAGCGCGCGGACACCAACCCGGACGCCCCCGGGCCCCGGCCGGCACCCGTCGACATCGACGTCCTGGACGTCATGACGACCATTGAGACGGGTCTCGTCACGGCCGCTGACTGGCTTGCGAGCCGAGTGCAGCGGCCCCTCTTCAAGGCGCCGACCGGGCAGGGGTGGAGCGACGACGTCCACCGCGCCGCTGTCCTGCTGGCTGCGAAGGACGCGGCCGACCCGCGCCGTTGGCGCTTCACCGGGCAGCGCAGCGCTCCGGAGGCGGCCGAGTGGCTCGCGCTCCGGCTCCGCGACCAGCCCGGCCCGTTTCGGAAGCTGGACGAGGGCGAGCGCCAGGCCGTCGCCGAGGTCGCCGCGTCCGGGGCCGAGCTGCTGCGAAAGACCCTGGGTGACGCCCGTCGACGGGAGGCCGTTCCTCAGCCGTGCCCGGTGCCATGCGGCGGCCAGCTGGTCGTGGAGGGCGGGGACGGCGCGCCTCCGGTCGTACTCTGCGAGGACTGCGGGCGAACCTGGACCGAGGCACCCAGCGATGCGGCCTGACGACGAGGCGGTGTGCGACGTTCCCCAGGGTGAGCACGCGCCCGGACCTGCCCGCCCGTACCCGTGCGGCTGGCGCTGCGACCTGCATTCGCCATGGGCGCTCGCTGGCCAGCCCGAACCACAGCCCGGTCCGGGCTGGCCGCCCACAGCCTGGACTACGCCGAGCCCGATCAACGACAGTCGCGTCCACGATGCTCGGGCGGTCGCCTCAGGGAAGCGGCGCTCCAGCCCGGCCGCGTACCGGGCCGCGCAGGCCACGACCGGGCGGTGATCAGTCGATGAGGCCCAGCGCCGTGTCGGGACGGCAGTGAGGGCATGCGGGGACCTGCTGCCGGAGGGCCTCGATCGCTTGCTCTCGGACGACGGGCCGGCACCGTCCGCTCTTCTTGGCCGCCCAGCAGTCACCGTCGTGCACCATGTCGATGTTCATGCGGTTGAGACCGTACTGGATCAGCCACTGGGGCGCCGGTGGCCTTCGCTGTCCGCCTTGGCGGCGCTCAGCCTCCCGTCGTTCCTCGTCTGCAATCCATCGGTCGATGAGCGCCAGCTGGCGTACGGCCTGCTGCTCTACGACTCGCCGGGCGAAGCGCAGCGCGTCGAGGCGGGTCAGCGGGCGCGGTTCGTTCACACGTTCGATATTAGGGGGTACGCTGCCCACCAGCACCACAAGGGGGGCGAGCGAAAGGACCGCAGGCATGCCCAATGACCTGCACGTACTCGCGGCCCTCGGCATCGACCCAGCTCACCTGGATCCGGCCCCGGACGGACCCCTGCGCTACTCCGGCGACCGCGACCGCATCCCCCCGGCCGGCCACTACCCGTGCTCCTCATGCGGCGCCCCAGCCGTCGCCACCTGCCGCCGCTCCATCCCCGGCCTCGGCCTGCGCTGGCAGGACTCCTGCCGCAACTGCATGATCGCCGGATGGTCGGTATGAGCCCGGGCCGCTATCACCTCACCCTGACCTCCGACAGCCGCACGATGATGCACGGCTGGTGGCACAGCGAGCAGACTGCCCGCCGCAAGTTCACCACCTGGATCGGCGAGCGCGGCAGCATGCCCAACGTTCGGATCACCCTCATTGACAAGGAGACGCACACCGTGCTGACGACATGGCCGGAGGAGCAGTAGCGCTCTGCCATGCTGAGGATCATGGCCCACCGCCCATACCCGAGCATCCACCGTGCCCGCCGACAACTGGATCGGCACAGATTCGAGGTACCGCCGGCGCCCCTGCCTACCACGGCCGAAGCAGAGACACGCTCGACCACTGGACTCGGCACACTGCCCGCAGTCGGGGACTACCGACTTTCGACTCGCTGACCGAGCAGCACCGACGCCCGTCGACACCCCGTCAGCACTCGTTCGTTGAACCCGTGGAACCACCCGCGCCCAGCGCGGTACCGTCATGGACGGCCAGATGCCCCCCGTAGGGCGTCACCCTCCAGAACCAGTGCGAGCCCCGGCCGGTGTGTGGTAGCCCGGCCGAGGCTCTGACCACAGGAGAGTGACCTCCTATGGCTGAGCTGCACCCTAGTGCGCCCACGCCCACCAGCACCATCCACCCGCGCGCCGTCATGGCCCTCGCCATCACCGCCGCAGCCCTGATCTTCCTCCTCACCGGCGTCTCCCTCTGGCTCTCCTACGAGCACCTCCACGACGTCGGATCCCGTCACGGCTTCCGTGACGACCCGATCCGCGCCTGGGCATGGCCCGCCACCCTCGACCTGTTCTACGCCGCCGGCGAGGTCCTCATCCTGCGCGCCGCCCTGGCCCGCCGCATCGACTGGTGGGCGATCAGCCTGGTCGTCTTCGGTGCCGGCGGATCGATCGCCCTGAACATCGCCGGGGTCGGCCCGGGCGCCCAGCCCCTGGACTACGTGGTCGCGGCCGTGCCGCCCGTCGCCTCGCTGCTGGCCTTCGGCGCGCTGATGAACCAGCTGTACCGCCTGCTCCGCGAGCCCGCCAGCGCACCCGTCGACGGCACTCCGAAGCCCGTCATGAAGCCGGAGACGGCACCCGTTGCCCCGGCCCCGTCGACCGCCCCGGTGCTTGTTCCGCCCGCGCCGACCGCGCGCCCGGCCGCGCCCGCCGCGCGCGTGCCGATCCCCTTCAGCAACTGGGACCAGGCCGTGCCGCCCGGCGTACGCCTCCTCCCGATCGTCCCCCGGCCCGTCCCGGCCGCGCCGACCACACCCACGCCGATCAAGTACAGCGACCCCCGGTGTGCGGTGATTCGCCCGCTGTACGACACCGTGCCGCCCACGAGGCCGGGCACCAAAGCCATGCGCGAAGCCATCGTCCGCGCCGGGTACGTGGCGCCGTCCGACGGCGTCATCCGCGGCACCCTCCGCACCGAGGTGGAGGCACGTGAGCCGCACCTCGCGCAGCTGCCGCCCGCCCCGGTCGCCATCACCGCCTGACCACCCGCAGCCCATGCTCACCGCCGCCTTCGGCGTGTTCTGTGCTGCGTGCGCGCTGCTCGCGCTCGCTGGTCTGGCCCTCCTGGTGCCCTCCGACGTCCCGCGCATCACCGGGACGGTCGCGCTCATCCTGACTTTCGCCGCGCTCGGCGTGGCCGTTCTCCGCTGAAGGACCCCTCATGCCCTACACCGTCATCACCTTGGGCGGCGTCGCCCTCGGCGTCGGTATCGACCTCATGTTCCTCATCCGCTGGTGGTTCAAGGAGAAGCGGGACTTGACCGCCCTCGTGCCCTACCTGGTCGCCAAGCTCTACGGGATGCTCGCCGCGCTCGCCGCGGGCAGCAGCGTCTCCGCCCTCAGCGTCGCCACCTGGATCACCATCTGGGCCGCAAACGTCGGCGGCTACGCCGGTCTCGTCTGGGGAGTCGGCGGCTCCTCCTCGGACGTCACCCGCGGCAATCCGCTGGTGCTCGACCCCGGGGGCTACGTGGTCATCTTCCTGTTCACCCTGGTCTTCATCGCCCTGTGGAAGTGGGCGCCGAGGGTTTCGAACGGCAAGCTCGGAGCCGGGGCGTTCTCCGGCGTTGCAGAGGCTCTGTCCGGGACGGTCGCTGGAGCCGCCGCCATCCCGCTGGGCACCGCCGTGAATCTGCTGGGCGTGTGGTTCACGAAGGCCACGGGATGAACGCGGTGGAGCCAGCACCAGGCACGGAGCCCACGGCGGGGGAGCAGAACGAGCCGGGCGGGATGAGCGAGCGCACCGCCCGCCTGATCCTGAGCGCTGTCGCCGTGCTCGTCATGTGGGGGATCGTGGCCACGGTCCCCGAGATGGCCTACGTGGTCGTCGGGATCATTGCCACCCTCGGCTGGCAGAAGGCGGCGGCGTGGCGTGCCGGCCGCCGCCAGCCGGACGGTGAGGGGGAGCGGCAGGCTGAGCCGCCGGACGTGGGCGCGGCCCTGCGTCGCCTCGTCGGCGACGACCGCGGTGTGCTCCTCACCCGGCTCCGCGACGACCTCGGCGCGGCCGACACCAAGGCCGTCCGCGCGCTGCTCGACTCGGCCGGCATCCGGGTCCGTGCCGGTGTGCGTACGGCCGCAGGCAACGGTCCGGGCGTGCACGCGGACGACATCCCGCCCGCTCCCCCGACCCCTGAAGACGGTTGTTGTTGCAGGTCAGGCGCCAACGCCAACGGCAACAACGAGTCCGGGACCAGCGGCCGAGAGGGGTTGCGTGTAGAGCGCATCGGCCAGTCCGGCTACATCCTCCGCGACCCCGCCGACCAAGTCCGCCACCACCAGGTGCGCGGCCACTGAACCCCGGGGCGGCCCGCGCCTGCCAGCTACCGGCCGCCCCGGTCCCCATCCCACGAAGAGACAGGAGCGCCATCATGGCACCCCTCGGATTCCCGCAGCCGATCGAGCCGGACGACCCGCGTCTACAGGGTCACGAGACCGTCTACCAGGCGTCCCGTGGCGGGCACTTCCCTGCCCCCGAGAGGCCTGTCGCGGGCACCCCGAAGAAGGAGGAGAGCAACTGATGAGTGAGCGTCTGAAGGCCCGAGTTCTGCTGCTGGTCGGCGACCAGGCGGAGATCACGACGCCGCACCGGGACCACAGGGATCCGGAGCGCGTGCCGGTCGAGCGGCTGGTCAGGGAGACCGGTATTCCGCGTGAGGAGCTGGCCGGCGCCGAGCTGGTGGCGGTTGTGAGTGCGGCCGGCGAGCTGGAGCGGTTCGAGCGAGCCTGAGCTGACGGGTTGGGGCGGTCTTCGGATCGCCCCTTTCCCCCACCGAGGGTGTTGCAAAGCGATGCATCACTGCTGTAAAGTTAGATACGTCAGGGCGGGGGGTGAGAGCCCCGCACCGGACACCAGTTGAAAACTCCAGAGAGGACGGCCGCATGGCTGAACACGAGAACGAGATCCTGCGGGTGCTCGCCCACTCGATCTCGATGACGTACTCGCTGCTGGTCGACGTTTGCGAGGCACTTCCCGTGCCGATCGCACTGCCGACCGACCGGCACATCCCGGCGACCAACGCGGTGCCCGCGATCCAGCGGGCGGCCGCACTGGCGAAGGATCAGCCGATGGGCGAGACCCAGGAGGCGCAGCTGTTCAGCGGCTGCATTCACCTCCTGGCGGCCATCGACCTCTACGCACTGTGTGCGGCGAGGTACGAGGAGACCCGGGCTGAGGGCGTCGGCGCGAACCTGCTCTACAGCGACGAAGCCCTGAGGAACCTGCTGGCCTGGCTCCTCATCAACAAGGTCGACTAACCCGACACGCGCCCTCCGGCAGCCAGCCGGAGGGCGCTTCGGTTTCCCCCTCGAAGGGTGTTGCAATTCTAGACGCAAGTGCTGTAATATTAGTGATGTCAGGGCGGGGGGTGAGAGCCCCGGACCTGACAGCCAGTTGAAAATTCCAGAGAGGAGATGTCGTGGCAGATCACGACAACCACAGGGAGCGTCTCCTGACGCTGATGGAAGCCCTCATCGGTGCCTTCGCCTACGTGCAGGCCCTGCTGAAGGACCTCCCCCTCCCGGTCGTCATCCCGGACTTCGCACCGGGTGACGACGACGAAGCCCCCACCACGGCGCTTCTGAGTCTCGACCGGGCACGGCAGCTCATCCAGGACGAGCCGATCTCGGAACGCGACAAGCGAGCCTACGAGCACCTGGTGCTCGACTGGTTCACCGCGTACGAACTCCTCGTCATCACTCGGATGGCAGGTCCCGCTCCCTGGCGACTCGACGCGGCAGAGTTCGCGCTCAACCGGGTCGTCACCTGGATCGAAGTGATTGAGGACGACGAGCCGGACGACGACGAGTCGTAACCCTCGCCCCGTCCCCGGGCAGCCAGTCCGGGGGCGGGGTGCCCCTCTCCTCCTGGACCTGGACGCCCCGACTCTCACAGGACAGCAAACGGGGCCGACGCGATCCCCCGGCACGCCGGGGGGTGAGAGAGCGCCGGCCCCACCAGTTGAAAACTCCGCAAAGGAGAGTTCCCCACCATGGTAGACCGACCCGGGCTGATCACCCCCGAGATCGCCGAGCGGTACGGGGTGAGCACTCACACCGTCCGCAACACCTGGGTGCCGCATCCGGCCTGGCCCGCACCAGCTGGGAAGCGCGGCCGGTACAAGGAGTACGACGCCCAGGCCGTGGCTGACTTCGTTCGGAGGTACATCGAGCGCCAAGCCGTGGAGCTGGAGCCCCGCCGCCTGTACACGGCCCAGCAGCTGGAGGACGCCGGGATCGGCATCAAGGCCGGCACCATCCGGGCCGACCTCACCCGGGGCCGCTGGCCCGAGCCGGACGACACCGAGCACGGGGTGAACCGCTGGTACGGGCAGACCGCCATGACGGCCATGACGGGCCGTCGCAGCTATCGACGCGGCGCAGACAGCTGACTAAGGCGGTGTGGTCATTGGTGGCGTAGGCCGGTAGCTTCTCGTGCGGGTGACAGCATTGGGGGGTAGGCGGCAGCATGGTGAGCGACCGCATACAGTGGCGCATACTGTCTGGCTGGCTGGTGGGAGGTGCGGAGCATGGCCCTTGAGCTGCACCTTAAGCTGCGGGGACCACATGCTGGCATGGACGCCCGCGATTCCCTGCGCACACTTCAGAACATGCTCAGCCTCCTGAACGAGTTGGAGAACACCGAGACAGCTCGTTCAAGCCGCGATGGCACGCGATGGGCTTTCAGCGAACTCGGCCTCGGCAGTGTGGCATGCACACTGGAACCGCTTCGTATCGCCGAGTACTCCGACTACACGGTTGTCGAGCGGGTTCTACGAACCGCGGTGACCGGTCTCAGCGAAGCCGAGTCCGCGCCTCGTATCCCCACTGGCTGGTCATCCCGGGCTGCCAATCT
The DNA here is from genome assembly GCF_040609555.1 of Streptomyces sp. NPDC004658. Classification (NCBI taxonomy): domain Bacteria; kingdom Bacillati; phylum Actinomycetota; class Actinomycetes; order Kitasatosporales; family Streptomycetaceae; genus Streptomyces; species Streptomyces sp. NPDC004658. Next base: position 136,033 of record NZ_JBEXKG010000001.1, on the reverse strand, counting down.
CGGTCGAAGGGTGGCCCGCTCGCTCGGTGCTTCTCCAGACGTCGGCATGTCGATCATGGTCCGGTCTGACGGCGAAGTCCTACGCCAAACCGAGGTCACACAGCGCGCCGCACTCAACCTCGACGCTGCCACGAACGCTCGCTTCCGTACCTTCGGCTCTCGACGTGGGCGCCTAAGTGGGCTGACAGAGAGCCGACAGCAAAGTCCGCGCGCGCTTCTCCGCACTGAGGTGGGCGGAGAGGTCATCCCGGTCTTCTTCGCTGAGGAACTTGACTCCGAGCTGAGAGCTGCCTGGAGACGGAACCGGGTCGAGGTCACGGGGGAGATTACCGAGAATGCACTGGGCCAGGCTGTGATGATGCAGGCGAGGGCCATCGAGCTACTCCCGACGGAGCCGACGCTGTCGGATGATGATCTGAGGGCTGGCTTCTGGCCGGACATGACGGGTGGCCGAGACGCAGTGGAGCATGTGGAGGCGTTGCGTGGGGGAAACTGACCGCCCCGGGTCGGTGTATCTGGACAGCAACTGCTTCATCGACTGGGCTCAGGGGACCCACAGCCATCGTGAGGCGGAGAGCATGTTGCGCGCCGGTAAGGCGGGCAAGGTACGGCTGTACACGTCGACGCTGACCTTTGCGGAAGCCCGAGGCACGGCCGACAGTGAACACCGCCAGCGCATCAGGGACCTTCTTCAGCAGCCCTTCATGACGCTGGTCGAGGTCACTCGGCGGGTCGGCCTTTTGGCCAACGACATCACTGCCTTGCATCCCACGATCAAGGGCGCGGACGCCGTCCACATCGCCTGCGCTTCTTTCGCAGGAGCTGAGGTATTTATGACGCGCAACTTCCGTGACTTTAGGCCCGGCGACGTCTGTAAGGGCGTCCTGCTCAGGTCCCCCTTTGAGTTCGGAGGTGACGGCATTTTCTCGGAGTACGAGGTGCGCTAGGAGCTGTCTCCTCGATCTTGGGAGTCTCTCGGGATCGAGGGTGTGCAACACCTACCCGAATTACTCCGCTGACGGTGGGTTGCCCGGCTGCTGCGTTGTCGGCTGAAGGTCGCCGCGGGCGTCCACCACCCACCGGGTCCCGTTCTGGTCAGTGAAGTACAGCTTGGGCGGGTTGTTGTGGACCATCGCTGCCGAGTATCGCTGGGACATGAAGATCACGGCTCGGCCCGGCCCCACCAACTCCACCAGCTGCATAAGTCGCTGAAACCGCACGGGCTCCGACCACAACTCGTACACGTCCGCCGAGTTGTAGGCCGTGCCGAAGCGCACCTCCACGTTCCTCACCGGTGCATCGCTTTCGTTCCGTACCTCCACTCTCCAGTGGGTCGCTTGCATGTCCGCGCCCTGGTCGTTCGTCGTGGCACCTTCCTTACGTGCCACCATGCGCACGCGCCGAGCCTGCGCCACCCTCCGATCCTCCGCTGCGGCACGCAGCTCCGACCGCTCTAGCTCAAGGTTCTGCCGCTGTTCGTCCATGAAGCGTGTCTGCTCGGCCATGAACTGTGACTGCTCTGCGATGAACTCCTGCTGCTCGCCGATCTGCTGCCGCTGACTCCTGATCGTCTGGTACGCGAACAGCGCTGCCGCGCCGGCGAATGCCGATGCCACCCAAGTCGGTACGTCGCCCCACTGCACAGGCCCCATGCACCCCTCCTCGCCGCGTCGTCTCACCCGACTCTGACGCCGGCTTCTCCCAGCCAGTTCCCCCCAGCGCCTTCACCCCGCCTTCACGAGCGGCATGATGGCCCTTCAGCCACAGCCGTCCATGGGGGGATCCATGAACACCCGCATCACCAGCGCCGCGCTGCTCGCGGCCTCCGCCCTCGCGCTCACCGCCTGCTCCTCGGGCAGCGACTCCACCCAGCCTGGCAAGCCGAAGCACTCCGCGACGCCCAGCATCGACTGGAGCGCCGCCGAAAAGGCCGCCGGCATGCCGCCCAAGCCCACCGGCGCCAAGCGTGCCGAGCTGCTCCGCGCTCTGGCGGCGGCCAACCCGGACATCGTGAAGTACGAGGACAAGGCCATCGAAGCAGCCCGCAACCAGTGCCAATCGCTGAACGACACTGGCGTCAAGCGGATCGACTGGATGGCGTCGCAGCGCTTCACGTACAAGGACGTCACGACCACCGAGGCCCAGGGCAAGCAGATCAACCAGGCACTGAAGGGTCTCGGCTTCTGCAAGGTGTGACCTGCTTGCATCTCAGGACGACATGATCCATCCTGGGGCCAAGTCCGGCATGCCCGGACACAGAAGCTTCGAAGGCCCGCCACCGCGCGGGCCTTCGCCATGTCCAGGGGGTGACCGCCATGGGCAAGGCCAAGCCGGTCACCGACAAAGACCGGGAGCGCGTCCGCCAGCTCCACGCTGAGGGCAAAGGCCGCAACGAGATCGCCGAGACCCTCGGGCGGTCCGGCCGAACGATCAGCGAGATCGCCAAGGGCCTCGGCCTGTCCTTCGCCCGAGCGGCCCAGGTCCGGCAGGCGACCGAGATCAGGCAGGCCGACCTCGCCGCCCGCCGCGCCGCTCTCGCCCAACGCCTCCAGGACGTCGCCGAGCGTGAGCTGGAGAAAGTCCACCAGCCGCACACGTACTTCGACTGGGGCGGCAAGGACCACGACTTCGACACGTACGAGGCCCCCGAACCGACACCGTCCGACAAACGCGCCCTGCTGGGCGTCGTGGCCACGGCCGTGGACCGCTCGTTGAAGCTCGCCCCACCGAAGGAGGAGGGCGGCGCCGACAAGGTCGGCTCGCTGCTCACGAGCCTCTTCGATCAGCTCCGCGAACGCCATGGAGACCACTGAGCTACGGCTGTCCGACAAGCAGGAACGCTCGATCGCCCACTCCACGGCCTGGCTCAACGTCTGGGAAGGCTCGGTCCGGTCGGGCAAGACCATCGCCAGCCTCCTGCGCTGGCTGATGTACGTCGTGACAGCCCCCCAGGGCGGGCAGCTGGTCGTCGTCGGCAAGACCTACGACACCGTCGCCCGCAACGTCTTCGGGCCCCTGCAAGACCCGAGCATCGTCGGCCCCGAGATCGCCAAGCTGGTCACCTACACGCGCGGCTCCAGCGTCGCCTGGATCCTCGGCCGGCAGATCGAGGTCATCACCGCCAACGACGCCAAGGCCGAAGCACGGCTCCGCGGCCTCACCGGCGCCGGCGCGTACGTAGACGAGCTGACACTGCTCCCGAAGGAGTTCTTCAAGCGCCTGGTCGACCGCATGAGCGTGCCCGGCGCGCTGATCTTCGCAACGACCAACCCAGACAATCCGGGCCACTGGGCGAAGAAGGAGTGGCTGAACCGAGCCGACGAGCTGGGCATCCGCACCTGGCACTTCGTCATGGACGACAACCCCGCGCTCAGCGAGGACTACAAGGCCCGGATGAAGCGGAACTTCACCGGCCTTTGGTACCGGCGGTACATCCTCGGCCACTGGGTCCAGAGCGAAGGCGCGATCTACGAGCAGTTCGACGTGAAGAGGCACGTCGTCTCCACGCTGCCCCGGATCGACCGGTGGTTGTGCGACGCGATCGACTACGGCACCGTCAACCCCTACGCCGACCTCCTGATCGGCCTCGGCGCGGACCGGCGCCTGTACGTCGTCTCCGAATACCGGCACGACTCAAGGCGCGAGCGGAAGCAGATGACCGACGCCGAGTACTCGCGGGCGCGTCGGCAGTGGCTCGCGGCTGTGCCACAACCCGGCACGAACGTGATCGGCGTCGCACCAGAGTGGACGATCGTGGACCCGTCCGCGTCGTCGTACATCGAGCAGCTGCACCGCGACGGCGTGGCCGGCGTGACAGCCGCGGACAACGCCGTGTTGGACGGGATCCGCACCGTGTCCTCCCTGCTCTCGGCAGGAGACCTGCTGATCCACGAGTCCGCCGCCGGCCTGATCGATGAACTCCCCGGCTACAGCTGGGACGACGAAGCCGCCGAACGCGGCGAGGACAAGCCGATCAAGGAGAACGACCACAGCTGCGACGCGCTCCGCTACGGAGTGCGCACGACCGAGTCCCTGTGGCGTCCATACCTACCGACCAGATTGGAGGTGGCCGCATGAACGGCTCGATCGTGCGCCTGCCCGTCTACCTCCAAGTCGGCAGCAACGCCGAGCCCCTCGAAGCCGGGTGGGTTGAGGTCGAAGTAGGCAAGGACACGGAGGGCGACGTCAGGGTAGCTGTGGCCGCTGTGCTGCGCGCAACCGCCGACGGACTGGAGAGTCTGCCCGCGGACGACGAGGAGGTGCCGGATGCCACTGCCCACGGGTGACATCGCCTGGCCGCCTCCGTACCTCGCTCCGGCCCTCGACGCCATGCACACCTGGGATACCTGGTGGAGCGGCGACCCCGACCGCCTGGAGCAGCTGTACGGCGGCAGCACCGGCGGCGGCCCCGATCCGAAGCGGCTCCAGTACGCCGGCGGCGTCGTCGGACGCATCGCCCGCTGGTGGTGGGGCACCCCCACCGCCCCCGGCGAGCGCCGCACCAAGCTCCACGTGCCGATCGCCGGTGACCTGTGCGGCGGCTCGGCCGACCTGCTGTTCAGCGAGCCACCAAAGTTCGTCGTGGATGACAAGGACACCCAGGACCGACTGGACCAGCTGACCGACGATGGCCTGCTCGCTACCCTCCAGACCGCCGCGGAAGTCGGGGCCGCGCTCGGCGGCGTGTACCTCCGGCCGGTCTACGACACCGACATCGCCGACCGGCCGTGGATCGACGCCGTTCACGCCGACCGCGCAGTCCCGGAGTTCCGATGGGGCAGGCTCGCCGCTGTCACCTTCTGGCGCATTGTCGGCGAGGAGGACGGCCAGGTCTGGCGGCACCTGGAACGGCACGAGTCCGGCGTCATCCTGCACGGCCTCTACCAGGGGACCGGGGACAGCCTCGGCCGGCCCGTCCCGCTGGAGGACAACCCGGCCACTGCGCCCTTCGCCGCCGACGTCAACGAGGACGGCGCGATCCCGACCGGGTATGACGGCCTCGACGTTGCCTACATCCCGAACCAGTCCTCTCGCCGCTGGCGCTCCAAGAGCAGGCTTCAGGACCTCGGCCGCAGCGACCTGGACGGCGTCGAGCCGCTCATGGACGCACTGGACGAGACCTACTCCAGCTGGATGCGGGACATCCGCCTCGGCAAGGGACGCATCATCGTCCCGAACGCCTACCTCCAGTCCAACGGGCCCGGGCGCGGCGCCTCATGGAACCCCGACCAGGAGGCGTACGCCGGGCTGGACATGCTGGCCCGGGCCGACGCCAGCAGCCAGCTCACCGCAGTCCAGTTCGCCATCCGCGTGCAGGAGCACCGGGACACGGCCGAGGACCTGGTGAACCAGATCCTGCGGTCTGCCGGCTACTCGGGGCAGACCTTCGGCATCGGCGGCGACGTCGCGGTGACGGCCACCGAGGTCAACGCCCGCGAGCGCCGGTCGATGACGACGCGCGGCCGGAAGGTCCTGCGGTGGCGGCCAGCGCTGGCCCACGTGATCGAGGCGCTGCTGGCCGTCGACCAGGCCGTGTTCGGCACCGGGGTGACGCCGCAGCGGCCGTCGGTCGAGTTCGAGGACTCCGTCCAGGAGGATCCGCTGTCGCTGGCGAACACGGCGGACGTGCTGCGCCGGGCGCAGGCCGCGTCCACGGACACGCTGGTGCGGATGGCACATCCGGAGTGGGACGACACGCAGGTGACGGCAGAGGTGCAGCGGATCCAGCAGGAGAACGGCACCGCGGTGCCGGACCCGATGCAGACCGGCGCGCTGCCGTAGAAGGTGGTGGTCGGTTGTGCCCGTCTCCCCGGCGCTCGCGGAGGACCTGGCCGCCGCCGTCGCCGACCTGTACGAGGCCGCCGAGGGCGTCCTGATCGAACGAATCCGGCAGGCCCTGGCCGAGGGCATCGACTCGCCCGCCTGGGTACAGCTGAAGCTGGCCGCTCTCGGCAACCTCCAGACCGCCATCGAAGCAGTCATCGCCGCCCTCCAGGCCGACGCCACCGGGGCGATCCACCAGGCGGTTGCGGAGGCATACGACCGCGGGCAGCAGGCGGCCGTCGCGGAACTCGGCGCGCTGGGTGCCGCCCAGACTCTCAGGGCTGCGGAGGTCGTCCCGACCGCGCCGGTCGTGGACCGGCTCGCCCGCGCAGCCGTGGACGACACCGGCCCCGTCTACCTACGGCTTCTGCGCACCACGCTGGACGCGTACCGGACCGTCGTCGCCCGCACGGCGGCCGGCCCGGCCCTGGGCGCGCAGACCCGTCGGCAGGCCGCGCAGTCCGCGCTGGACGAGTTCGCGAACCGGGGGATCACCGGGTTCATCGACCGGTCTGGCCGGGCGTGGGACATGCGGACGTACGTCGAGATGGCCACGCGGTCCGTACTGGGCCGGGCCGCGATCGAGGCGCACACCGAGCGGCTCGGCGCGGCCGGGGTGGACCTGGTGATCGTGTCGCAGGCTCCCGAGGAGTGCCCGGTGTGCCGGCCGTGGGAGCGGAAGATCCTCGCCCGCACCGGTGCGCCGGGCGCGCGCGAGGTCCGGATCGAGCACGCCGCCGAGGACAGCCGCGAGGTCACGGTGCGGGTGGCGGGCTCGCTGCCGGAGGCGCGCGCGGCGGGGCTGATGCATCCGAACTGCCGCCACAGCGTTTCGGCGTACCTACCCGGGGTTTCCCGGGTCCCGGAGCCGCAGCCGTCGCGCGGCACGTACGAGGACACGCAGAAGCAGCGGTACCTGGAGCGGCAGATCCGACGGTGGAAGCGGCGGGAGGCCGCGGCGATGGACGACGCCGCTCGCACGGCCGCCCGCGCGCGGGCGCGTGCGTATCAGGCGAGGGTGCGTGAACTGGTCGCAGAGACGGGCCTGCCCCGTAAGTCGCACCGCGAGCAGCTCACGACCGCTCGGTGACTATGCCTCCGCCTCCTGGCCATGCTCGCGGTCCCAAGCGTCCAGCTCCTGCTTGCTACACGAAGGGCAGTACGGCTCGGATCGATCTGTCCGGACCGCGCGCTGGCCGAAGGCGTCGAAGGTCCTGACACGACGGACCAGTTGCCCCTGGCATCTACGGCAGGCACCCGGGGCGCTCTCTATGTGAGTGGTCATCCCCCGACGGTAGCGGGTGCTGCTGACACTGCCATACGACTTCCGCCCGCCTGGCGCGGGCCGGATCGCACAATCCCCGCCAGGCGCGGGGCCGAACATTCCGACGCGCACCAGGAGTGCACGCATGCAGAAGCGAACCCTTCCCAGGCTCCAGCTCGCCGGCGGCGGTTGGGCGCACCCCTACGCCAACGGCCCTTTCGACCCGTTTCTGTACGCCGACGGCGGGGACGGAGGCGACTCCGGATCCGACAGCGGCGACAGCGGTGACGACGGTGGCACGGACGACTCCGACGCTGGCGACGACAACGCTGGCGGGACCGGCGACGACGGCCAGGACGACGGGGCCAAGGACGACGGGGCCAAGGACGACAAGCACAAGCCGAAGCCGCCTGCGAAGAAGGGCGCCGAGGAGGACCCGGCCGCCACGATCGCCCGGCTCCAGAAGGAGCTGAAGACGGCGAACGCGGACGCTGCGAAGGCCCGCACCAACGCGAAGAAGGCCGCCGCCGATGAGGCGCGCACGCAGATCGTGCAGGAGCTGGGCAAGGCCCTCGGCCTGATCAAGGACGACAAGGACGCCCCGCCGGACCCGGCCGCGCTCACCGCGCAGATCGAGAAGGCCACGGCCGCCCACCGGGAGACGGCGATCGAGCTGGCGGTGTACCGCGGCGCGTCCAAGCACGGCGCGGACCCCGAGGCCCTCACCGACTCCCGGGCGTTCCTGCGCTCCATCGCAGACCTCGACCCGGCCGACGAGGACTTCACGAAGAAGGTCACCGCCGCCATCAAAGCCGCGGTCGCCGACAACCCCAAGCTCAAGGCCGCAAGCGCCCCCGCGCGCAGCAGCAGCGACTTCTCCGGAAGCTCGGAGAAGCCCAAGTCCAAGAACACCATCGAGGCGCAGCGCGAGGCGTTCCGCAAGGGACGCCGCTGAGCCTCCGAACCTGATGGGAGGCCCTTGTGGCCAACACCTTCCTCACCCCCGAGCAGATCGCCACGAGGGCGCTCGCCACGCTGTACGAGACGACCACCATGGCGCAGCTCGTTCACCGCGACTTCGAGCCGGACTTCCAGGGCCGGCAGGGCGACACGATCACCGTGCGCAAGCCCGCAGTGTTCACGGCGAACGAGTTCAACCGAGCCACGGGCATCGTCACGCAGAACGCGACCGAGACCGGCATCCCGGTCACGCTGAACCACTTCGCCGACGTCAGCGTCCCGGTCACGACGGAGCAGCTCACCCTGGAGATCAACGACTTCGGCCAGCAGCTGCTGGATCCGATGATGAAGGCGATCAGCGAGAAGATCGACCGCGATCTCCTCGCCCTGCGCGACGACATCACCCAGGAAGTGGGCGCGGTCGCCGAGAACGCGGACGGCGAGAATCACAACTACACCGACGGGCACTACCCGTGGTCGGACTCCCGCGTCCTCATCGAGGCCGGCGCGATCCTCGACACGAAGAACGTCCCGCAGGACGAGCGGCGCGTCGTCGTCGGCCCGCGCACCAAGGCCCGCTGGATGGCGGAGAAGATCTGGCGCGCAGCCAACGAGCGCGGTTCCACGGTGGGTCTGACCCAGGCACAGTTCGGCGCTCAGGCCTCCGGCTTCGACCCGTACATGTCGCAGAACATCGCCGGGCCGGCGGCCAACCCGGCCACCGGCCAGCCGACCACCGAGGTGGACGTCGCCTTCCACCGCACCGCTTTCGCGCTGGTCACGCGGACGCTGGAGATCCCGCCGGGCGCGCAGGACGCCGCAATCATGAACTTCGAGGGGTTCGCGCTGCGCGTGGTCTACGACTACGACATCAAGTACAAGCAGACCGTCGTCTCCGTCGACTGCCTGTACGGCACCAAGACCCTCGACGCCAACCGGGCCGTCCTGATCAAGGGAGCTGACCAGGCATGATCCGCTACCGCAACGAGAACACCGGCGACGTGGTCGAGCGGGAGAACGAGGACGCCCGGCTGGAGGGCCTCGCGAACTGGGAACGCCTCCGCGACGACGAGACGCCCGGCCCGGGCCGCCCCGAGGGTGTGCTGTCCCGGCCGCAGGCCTCGCCGGGCACCGCCCCGACCGACCCGAGCAGCCCCCGCGCGCAGGAGCAGGCGAAGGCCGAGGAGCAGCAGGAGGAGGCCGGTGATCCGCCGGCCAAGTCCGCGTCCAAGGGCGAGTGGGTGGAGTACGCCCTGAAGCGGGCGGTCTCCGACGAGGAGCGGCAGGAGATCCCGCAGCTCACCAAGGAGCTGCTCATCGCCAAGTACGGCGGCGAGGAGGCGTAGCTGATGGGGCTCTCCAGCACCCTCGCCGTCAGCGCGTTCACCGAGCTGACCGGCTCCTCCGGGCTCGGTACCGCCCGGCTCCCGGCCGGCCTGTCGCGGGCGGTCACGCTCGCCTCGGGCACCGGGGCCGGGAAGGCCGACAAGGCGTACACCGCGCGCCGCACGATCGCGGCGAACGGCACGGACGACCTCGACCTGGCCGGCGTGCTCACCGACGCCTTCGGCAACACGATCACCTACGCCAAGGTCAAGGGCCTGGTCATCGCTGCGGCTGCGGCGAACACGAACAACGTGGTCATCGGCAATGCCGCGTCGAGCGCGTGGGCCACGCTGCTGAATGCCACCGGCACGCTCACCCTGCGGCCCGGTGCGGTGTTCGCCGCCATCGCCGGGTCGGTGGACGCCACGGCCTACAGCGTGACCGCGTCTACCGGTGACGTCCTCCGCCTGGCCAACTCGGGCGGCGGCAGCACGGTCACCTACGACATCTGCATCGTGGGCACCTCCGCATAGCAGGCCACCGGGAAGGAGGACCAGCCCATGGCGAGCCACGTCTACGCGACGGTCACGCAGTACGAGGAGTACACCGGGACGTCCCCGGCCCCGGCCGACACGGCCGCCCGGCTGGGTACGGCGTCACGGATGTTGGAGCGGCTGGTCCTCCGCTACTGCCAGTACGACGTCGACCAGGCGGGTATGCCAACCCACCCGCTGGTCGTCGCCGCGGTCCGGGACGCGGTCTGTGCCCAGGTCGGCTGGTGGGACCAGGTCGGCGACCCTTCCGGCGCGGACGCGGTCGGTTGGGGCTCGGTCGCCATCGGCTCCGTCCAGCTCGGCCGCTCCGTGACGGCGGTGTCCGGCGGGGACGCACCGGCCCGGCAGCTCGCGCCGGAAGCCTGGGACGCGCTGCTCAGCCCGGAATTGACCCCGGACATCTTCCGTATGGGCGCGGTGACGTCGTGCTGATCCCGCGCTTCCTGATGCGGCACCGGATCACGGTTGAGCCGTACCTGGGCGACACCAGCAAGGGCCCCAGGTACGGGCCGGCCGTGGTGGTGCGCTGCTTCCTGGACGAGCAGACCCGCGGTGTCCGCAACCCGGCCGGCGAGCAGGTCACCTCGACATCCACTGCCTACGCCGACCCGGGCATCGTCGCGCCGCCGTTCTCGCGGGTGACGCTGCCCGACGGCCGGGTCACCAAGGTCATCCAGACCAAGAACAGGGACGGCGGCGGGCTGCCCGTCCCGGACCACGTGGAGATCCAACTCGAATAGGAGGCCGCCGTGCCGCAGAGCTTCCGACTCCGCTTCAACGCCGGACCTGCGGCACAGGCACTCCGCACCGGTGCAGCCCGCGGGCTGTACCTCGCCGCCGAGCACGTTCTGGGCGAGTCGAACCAGGTGGTGCCGCTGGACGAGGCGGCGCTCCAGCGGTCCGGGACGGCGAGCGTTGACCCGCCGTCGCTGACCGCCATGGTCAGCTACGACACCCCGTACGCCGTCGTCCAGCACGAGCGACTCGACTACCGGCACGCACCGGGCCGGACCGCGAAGTACCTGGAGAACAGCCTCAACGGCGCCCGCCAGGAGGTCGCCGCGCTCATCGCCGCCGAGATCCGGCGGGCCCTGCGGTGAGTGCCACCCATGACGTCGACCTGCTGACGGGGATCGCGGCTCTCCTCGCCACCGAGGGCGTCGGCGTCTACTCACCCGACGACGTGCTACCGGCGGATGCCACCGCAGTGGTCCTCGGCCGCACCCCGGACGGCCCGGACCGAGTGCTCTGCCTGACCCCGTACCCGGTGGCGGACGACGACACCACGGACGCGATCACCGCCATCCAGGTGCGTATGCGCGCCGGCACGGACCCGACGGACCTGGTGCAGCTCGCCAACGACGTGTTCTCCGTGCTGCACAACCGACAGCACTACGAGGCCGGCGGCGTCCACGTGGAGCTGTCGTGGCGGCAGTCCCAGGCCTGGATCGGCCAGGACGACCGGGGCCGCATGGAGCTGACCAGCAACTACTACTTCCGGACCGTGCGGTCCGGGCCGAACCTGATCGACTAGGAGGACCTCATGTCCACCCCCACCCCGGTCACCGCACTCGCCCGCCGCTGGCGACTGGAGATCGACATGTCCGCGGAGAAGGACGGATCGGACTGGCAGATGGTGCCGGGTATCACCGCCTTCACCCCGGCCGCCGAGCCGAACATCGAGGACAGCAGCTCCTACGACTCGGACGGCTGGGCCGAGAACACCAAGACCGGCCAGAGCTTCGAGCTGTCCGTCACGATCAACCGGAAGATCAACGACCTGGCCAAGACCTACCACCCCACGCACGAGGCGATCCGGCGGGCCGCGTTCGGCTGGGGCTCGTCCTCCGAGGTGCACCTGCGGTACATGGACCGCACCGGCCTGCCGGAGGCGTACGAGGGCACCGCCCTGGTCACCTGGGCACCGTCCGGCGGCGAGTACACCGCTCTGGACCAGGTGGAGCTGACCTTCACCGGCACCGGTCCGCTGCTGCTCATTGACAACCCGATGGCGGGCAGCTGATGGCCACCGAAGATTTCGAGGCCCTCGACCGCTTCCTTGAGGACTACCTCGAACTGCCGGTGCCCGGGCGGGACGGCACGGTGCGGGTCTACCGCATCGATGAGCCCTCCGCCGAGGACGGCATCCGCATCGAGCGGATCACGACCCTCGCGGCCCGGCTCGCCGCCGGCGGGAAGGCACCGAACTCCCCGCTCCTCGGCGATGACGAGGAGCTGGACCTGTACCGGATGTGCCTCGGCGACGCCTACGACCGAATGAAGGCCGAGCTGAGCTGGAGCGCCTTCAAGCACTGCTCGCTCACCGCGATGTTCTGGATCACCACCGACCGCGAGACGGCCCAGCAGTTCTGGAGGACAGGCCAAACGGGAAAAGCGAACAGGGCGGCCCGTCGGCAGGCGTCGCGCGGCTCCTCGGCGTCGGCCACGGCGAGCGAGACCCGATCACCGGCCTCTACGAGTGGTACGAGGGCGGCATCCCGGCCTCGAAGAAGGGCCAAGCGGCCTCGTCAGAACTGACCTGGGACCGCCTGCTCGCCCAGTGGGCCCTGATCGAAGCCGACCTCCACCAGGTCTACGGCATCGATGTGGAGTCCGGCATCCTCCAGCGGCGCACCTGGCGCTGGCTCCAGATGCGCATCCTCGGCCTGCTCTCCGCCGACTCCCGCCTCGCACGGCACTTCGCGCCACCTCCCGAACCACCCCGTACCCCCAGGAGGTGACCGGCCGTGGCCCTGACGATCGGCGAGCTCAACGGCATCATCTCGATCGATGACCGCGCCGTTGACCCGGCGCTGCGCCGCGTCGAGCAGGCCATGCGGTCCACCGCCGACCGGCTCGGGCAGACCGCCGAGGACGCCGGACAGCAGGCCGGCGAGCAGCTCGGCGGTGGCTTCGTGCGTGGCGCTGACGGCCAGTGGCGCAACATGCGCGGCGAGCTGGTCGATGCGGTACGCGCCGCCGCGCTGGAAGCCGAGGCTGTCGCGCACCGCGGCGGCCAGCAGGCAGGGCAGGCCCTCGGGGACGGCCTCACGGACGGCGCAGCGGACGGTGGAGAACAGGCTGCGGGGGAAGCCGAGTCCGGGCTGTCCAAGCTGAAGGCGGCGGCTCTGGGCATTGGCGCGGCGGCCGGCGCGTACCTCATGGACTCCCTTGTCCAGGCGATGGATCAGCAGCAGATCACCGCCGTCATGGGCACGCAGCTGGGCGCGACGGGACCCGAGGCCGCCCGGTACGGGAGGCTGGCAGGCGCCCTCTTCAAGGACGCCGTGGTCGGCAGCTTTGAAGAGGGCGCCGACACCATCAAGGCGATCGCCTCGGCTGGTCTGTTCCCACCGAACGCGACGAACCGACAGATGCTGTCTATCGCCACGAACGCCGCTGACGTTGCGAAGCTACTCGAAGTGGACGTCTCGCAGGCTGCGGGCGCTGCGGCGACGATGATCCGTAACGGGCTGGCGAAGAACGCGACCGAGGCCTTCGACCTGATCGTTGCTGGCTCGAAGGGTCTGGGGACCGCCAGCGAGGACCTCCTGGAGACCTTCACCGAGTACGGCCCCATCTTCAAGGCGGCTGGCATCTCCGGGCAGACCGCGATGGGTCTCATTCGGCAGGCCATCCAGGGCGGCTGGGGCAAAGACACCGACAAGATCGCCGACGCGTTCAAGGAATTCGGCCTCCGCGCCACCTCAGGCGCCCAGGGAGTGAAGGACGCCTTCAAGTCCCTGGGCCTGAACGCCAAGCAGACCGGCGACGACATCGCGGCCGGCGGCAAGCGCGGTGAGAAGGCGATGGACAAGGTCCTCGACCGGCTGCGCGACCTGGGCCCGAACAGCCAGGAGGCCAAACAGATCGTCTCCACGCTGTTCGGCGGCCCGGGCGAGGATCTGGGAGCGGCCCTTTTCGCCCTAGACGTCGACAAGGCCTCCGCGGCGATGGACGGCGCGAAGGGCTCGGCGGACAAGCTGGGCGACGGCATGCGCGACAACGCGGCGTCCAAGGTCACCGCCTTCAAGAACACCCTTCAGCAGAACGTGGTGGAGTTCCTCGGCACCAGCGTCGTCCCGGCGATGCAGAACATGTTCAGCTTCATCAGCGACCACCAGACCGAGTTCACCACGGCCGGCATCGTGATCGGCGCGGCTTTCGCCGCGATCGGCGCTGCCGCACTGCTGGCGGGCGCGCAGATGGCGTACGCCTGGATCGTCGGCCTCGGCCCGGTCGGCTGGGTGGCGATGGCCATCGGTGCCGTGGTCGTCCTGGTGATCGCGTACTGGGACCAGATCAAGGCCGGCACGCTCGCCGCCTGGGACTGGATCGTGGCCAAGGTGTCGTCCGCGAAGGACGGCGTCCTCGGCGCGCTCTCGTACTTGGGGCAGATCCCAGGCCAGGTCAGCGCCTGGTTCGGTAAGGCCAAGGACTGGGCCGTGCAGAAGATGCTGGCGCTCGTCTCGTGGCTGTCTGGCTTGCCCGGCCGCGCCAATGCGGCACTCGGATCGCTCGGCCTGACGCTCGTCGCGCGTGCGTCGGGCGCGTTCCAGAGCATGCGGAACGCCGCGGTGACCAAGGCGCTCGCGCTCGTGTCGTGGGTGGCCGGCCTGCCAGCCCGCATTTCAAAGGGGATCGGCGACCTGGGAAGTCTGCTGTACTCCAAGGGCGTCAATGTCGTGCAGGGCCTGTGGAACGGCATCAAGTCCATGGGCGGCTGGATCAAGTCCCAGCTGATCAGCTGGGCCAAGTCCACGATTCCCGGCCCGATCGCCAAGGCCCTGGGCATCCACAGCCCGAGCCGTGTGACGGCGGCTCAGGGGCGGTGGATCGCGCGCGGTCTGATTGAGGGGTTGACCGGCTCGGAGAAGCAGGTCAAGGCGGCCTCGGCGAAGCTGGCCGACATCATCGCGGACGCGATGAAGCCGGGGAAGGCTCGATCGCGGGCGCTCGGCACGGTCTCGTCGGGCACGAAGCAGCTCCTGGCCCTGGCGCGGCAGGAAGAGAAGGTCGCCGGGCAGCTGAAGGCGGCGCAGAAGAAGCTCGCCGATCAGATCGCCGCCCGGGACAAGTTGGCCGCCGACGTGAAGAAGGGCATTCTCGACTCCGCCGGCATCACCGGCCAGAGCGGGAGCCAGAGCCCCGAGGGAATCCTGGCCCGCCTCCAGCGGGACCGGAAGGCCGCCGAGCTGTTCACGAAGAACCTCGCCGCGCTGCGGAAGAAGGGCGTGCGCGCGGATCTGATCTCGCAGATCGCCCAGGCCGGAGTCGATCAGGGCGCTGCTGTGGCGGCCTCGCTGGCGTCGGCGACGCCGGCGCAGATTAAGGCCATCAACAAGGAGCAGGGCGCGCTCGTCACGGCTGCCGGTAAGGCGGGCAGCGCCGCCGGTGACGCCATGTACGGGGCGGGCATCCGCGCCGGGCAGGGCCTGGTCGACGGCCTGAAGAAGCAACAGAAGAGCATCGAGCAGCAGATGCTGACGATCGCGAAGGCGATGTCGAAGAGCATCCGCAAGGCCCTCGGGATCAAGAGCCCCTCGCGGGTGATGGCCCGGGTCGGCGCGTACACCGCGGAGGGCCTGCGCCGGGGCATCGACTCCGGTCGTAAGGCCGTCAACCGGTCGATGGCCTCCCTGGTGGACACCCCCGCCCCGGCCCAGCTGGCAGCGGCCAGTGCCGTCGCGGGGGCGGGCCGCCGGGTGGTGAACAACACCACGAACACCACCTACAACCTGACGCACCGAGAGATGACCATCCGCGACCTGGAGACGCTCCAGCGCCGCCAGGACGCGCTCGCGCGAGTGGGGAGGCCCCGGTAGATGCCGCTCATCGCCGCCCCCGTCACCACCCCGCCGGACACCGGCCAACCACCCGCGGGAGGGGGCGGTGGCGGTATTCATCTGCCGGACCTCGGCCGGGCCACGGTCACCTACTACGACCCGGCCGGCGGGGTGTGGCCGCTGACGATGCGGTCCCTGGGCTGGAAGACCCTCGCCGAGGGCGTCTCCGGGCTGGGGGCGGTGCCGTACGAGCTGACGACCGACCCGCGGGCGCGCGGCGGTGCGACCCTGCGGCACGCCCAGGCGCAGGCCCGGCAGATCGTGTGGCCGCTCCAGGTGCAGGGTGACACGCACATGGAGTTCGTCGGCCGCTGGCGCGCGTTGGCCACCGCGTTCACCCGCACCCTGCGGGATGGCCCGGGCGTGCTGGAGATCGCCCGCCCGGACGGCTCCCGCAGGCAGATCGATGTCCTCTATCAGGAGGGCTGGGAGGGCCGGGGCACGAAGGGGTCCGGCTGGATCGTGGACGTCGCGGTCATGACGCTGCTGTGCGAGGACCCGTACTGGATCGACCCGGTGCCGGTCGTCGTGCACCGCGAGCAGGCCGCGTCGAGCAGCTTCTTCACGCCGTACCCGACCGTGTCCTCCTCCCAGGTGCTGGGCGCCACCACGGTCACCAACCCTGGCGACGTCACCGTGTGGCCGACGTGGACGATCACCGGCCCTGCCACGCTGATCACCTTCAGCGTGACCCGGACGACCCCGGCCGGGCCGGTCACCGAGTCCTTCACCCTCAACCCGGCGACCGTCGGGCACGGCAACCTGCTTCCCGGGGAGACGGTCACCGTGCGCACCGACCCGCCGCAGGTCCGCTTCCAGGACGGCACGAACTGGGTCGGCGCACTGAACTGGCCGGCGGCCACCCTGTGGGGTCTGGAGCCGGGCGACAACGCGGTGAGCTTCACCCTGGCTGGCTCCGGCCCCGCAAGCGCGGTCGACCTTTCCTTCAACCCGCGGTACGAGACCGCCTGAGAGGAGGTGGGCGTGGCCGTCCAGCTCCTCGTCACCGACCGGAACCTTGTCGTGCAGGGAGACCCGCTCGCGGACTGGTCCAACCTGGACGCCACGCTCTCCTTCAACGAGCCGGGCTCCGGCTCCGTGGACCTGGTGGCGCACGCCGAGGTGATGGCGCAGCTCCAGCCCGGCAACCGCATGCTCGTGATCCGCGACGGCGCCGTGTGGATGAGCGGGCCGATGGAGATCCCGCAGGACTACAGCTGGGGGATCGCCGGGGAGGGCGAGCCGCCGCCGGGCAAGGTGAGCGTGAACTTCGCCGACGACCTCGCGGTGCCCGCCGGGTACCTGACGTGGCCGGCGCCCGGCTCGGCGTGGTCGGCGCAGCCGGACACCTCCCGGAAGATCACCGCCACGAACGCGGAGACGGTCATCCGGACGCTGGTCAGCGAGAACTGCGGGCCCGGCGCGATCGCCGCCCGCCGCATCCCGAACTTCGCTCTCGGCGCGGTGGCCGGGGTGGGCACCACGGTGAGCGTCGACACCCGCCTGGAGCGGCTCCTCGACGTCTGCCGGCGCGTGGCCACCGACGGCGGCGGCCTGGGCATCCGCACCCGGCAGGTGGGCAGCCAGATCCTCTTCGAGGTCTACCAGCCCGCCGACCGCACCGCGACGGCCCGGTTCTCCGCCGGTCTGGGCAACCTGCGCGCCTTCACCTTCAAGCGGTCCGCGCCGACCGTCACCCACGCCCTGGTCACCGGCGCCGAGCAGGCTTTCCCGCGCCCGTACGTCGAGGTCGCCGACACCGCGGCCGCGTCCGCCTGGTGGCGGGTGGAGCAGCTGGTCGACTCCAGCGCCGACAGCAACGACAACGGTCAGCTGACCCAGGAGGGCAAGCAGGCGATCTCCGAGGGCGCGGCCCCGGTGGAGCTGGCCACGGTGACCGTCGACACCGAGGACCTCAAGGCGGGCCGGGACTTCGGCCTCGGCGACCGCGTGACCGTCGCGCTGCCGACCGGCCTGGAAGTGCGCGACCTGGTGCGCTCCATCCGTCTCCAGGCGTCCCCGGGCACCGGCGAGGTGGTCACGTCGCTGATCGGCTCGCCGGACGCCACCACAGACCCGCAGATGGTGCGGCTGGTACGTGAGCTGGGCCGCAGGCTCGGCCGACTGGAAGCGAGGTAACCGATGGCCGACGACTCCTGGCCGTCCCCAGCCCACAACGGGCGGGCCGTCACCGACGTCGAGTACGAGAAGATCGCGGCACGGTTCTCCGACAACGGGGTGTACGGCTCGCCGCTGGACGCCGCGGTGGTCTCGGCGGGGACCGGCCTGACGGTGACGATTCGCCCCGACGTGTACGCCAGCGTGCGCGGGCACGCCTGGTACTCCGGTACCTCGACCGTGACCCTGCCGATCGCGGCCAACAGCTCCGGACAGACCCGCAGGGACCGGGTTGTCCTGCGTCTCGACCGCTCCACCTGGACCGTCCGCGCGGCCGTCCGGCAGGGCGCCAGCAGCATCGCTCCGGACCCCGTCCAGCAGACCGGGGACACTGGGATCTACGAGATCCCGCTCGCCACCGTGGTGATCCAGAACGCGGCCGGCACCGTCACCGTGACCCGGTCCGAGCTGTACGCGGGCGCCCGCGTCCGCCCGTGCACGGCGACCACGCTGAACCCGAACCCGGTCCCCGGCGAGGTGGCCGTGGAGACCGACACAGGCCGCGTCCGCCTGTGGAACGGCACCCAGTGGGTCCTGATCTACAACAGCAGCAGCGTCATCACGGTCGACCAGCCCGTCCCGAAGTGGGACATCAACGTCTCAAGCACGCTGGAGGTCCGCTCGGGGACCGTGCACCTGCGCATGGGGTCCTTCGAGCGCACCGGAGACGCGGTGGCAGGGACCACCCCCAGCCGCCTGCCGGTGATCATCCCCTCGGACTACCAGCACCCCACGCGAGCCATCTACGCCCTCGCCTACATCACCGGCGCGCAGCTCGGCCGCATCACCATCTACGCCGCCAACTCCGACACCCCAGGGCAGGTCATCCTGACGCAGCACCCCACCATCGACAAGGGCGAGTTTGTCCTGCCCCAGTCCGTCAGCTGGGCGGTGAGCGGCTGATGGCCCGCTATGAGTTCGGCGGCGGCATCGCCGACTACGTGGTCCGCCCGGCCGATGGCCTGTGGGGCGTGGCCGTCGGCCAGGACGTGACCTTTTGGGATGCCTCGGACGCCGGCACCCAGTACACCGACCTCCTGGACGCCACCGGCACGCCGACAACCTCCGTCCGCACCAACGAGTACGGCGCCCTGCCACGCATCCTCGGCCCGGATGGGGTGACCGGGATGTGGGCGGACGCCGCCGGACCCTCGCGGGTCTGGGTGCAGGCCCGCAACGTCACCGCCGGGGGCGGCCCGAGCGAGAAGTCCCTGGACTGGCTGAACGTCGTCCGCGACTTCGGCGCGAAAGGCGACGGTGTCACGGACGACACCGCGGCGATCCAGGCCGCGGTCAACGCCGCCGCGGTGGCAGGCGGGACCCTGTACATCCCGGCGGGCCGGTACATCCTGACCGCCGCGCTCACCTGGGCCAGCGGCGTCAACGCCATCGGAGCCGGCCCCCGGGCGTCCATCCTTCAGTCCACCGACCAGAACAAGGACTGCATCACCGCCACCGACGTCGGCGGCATCACGCTGGAACGGCTGCAACTGTCCGGGCCCGGCCGCGGCTTCGGCTCCGCCGTCCGCTTCACCCGGTACTCCGCGCCGTCGACCCCGGGCGTCACCCTGCGGGACGTGCTGATCCAGTCCTGGGGCGGTGACGGGGTCTTCTGCCACCAGCTGGCCAACACGGTCTTGCACCGCGTTCGGGTGCGCACCTGCGGCGGCGTCGGCGTCCACGTCCAAGCCCCGCAGGACACCGTCCTCGGCGGCGCGTCCGTGTCCCTGACCGCCGTGTCCGTCGAGGGCTGCGTTACCGGCGGCATCTGGCTGGAGGGCATGGCCTACAGCAGCCTGTCCGCGTGCGCCGTCCAGCAGGCCCCGGTCGGCTACCGGCTCGACAGCTGCACCGGTGTCAGCCTGAGCAGCTGCGGCGCCGAGCAGTGCACGACCGGACTGGAGGTGTACGGCGGCAAGGGCATCACGGCGCAGGGGTTCGTGACGAAGGCCTCCGACGGCACGTCCGTCTGGCTGACCAACAACGCGGCCGGCGTCGTCCTCGCCGGGGTGACCGAGGTGTCCCCGGGCTCGGGTGCGACGACGTGCCTGCGCACGGACACCGGCACCATCTCGACCGTGCTCGGCCTGACCGCCGTGAAGACGAACGCGCTGTCCGGGACGGTCAACAGGATCGACCCGGGCGACGCATCGGTGGTCCTGGCCGGTCGGTCGGTCGTCCCCAGCGGCGGTGCCGGGGCCCGGATGGGGACCGCGGTCCTGGCGGCCGGCACCGTCACCGTGAACACCACCGCGGTGACCGCGAACAGCGTGATCGTGCTGACGATCCAGACGCCGGGCGGCACGGTCGGCGCCCCGTATGTCAACGCCCGCACGGCCGGGACCAGCTTCACGATCAAATCCACATCCGCCTCCGACACATCCACGGTCGGCTGGCGGATCCTCGACCCGTCCTGAGGGAGGTCACATGGTTGCCGCGATCGCCCCCCAGACGCTGATCGAGCTGGGCACGCAGGAAGCCGCGATCCACTACCAGGAGGACAAACAGGGCTCCACCTGGACGAACATCAACAAGTACGCCAACGAAACACCCGGCATGTCCCCCTACCAGGGGCAGTCCTGGTGCGTCATCGGCCTGCTGTGGCTCGCGCACCGGGCCGGGGACATCACGATCATGCCGCAGACCCCGGCCTGCGACGTCGCCGTCACCACCTACCAGTCGTGGAACCGGTGGTCCTGGTACCCGGCCATCGGCGCGCAGGTGATGCTCGGCACGTCCGGACAGGACCACACCGGGCTCGTATACCGGTACGACAACGCCCAAATCTGGACGATTGAATTCAATAGCAACATCAACGGCAGCAGTGAGGGCGACGGCGTCTACCTGCGGGTGCGCAACAGGTCCGACGCCAACGTGTACGGCTACGGCTACCCGAAGTACTGCTCGCCGATGGTGACCGCGGACACCTCGTGGGTGGACGACCCGTCCCTGATCAAGACCTCCAGCGGCACGGCCGCCGCGTACGCGCCCTACCCCGGCCCCGACTGGTTCAAGGTCGGCCGCACCTCCCCGCTTGTCCTCGCCGCAGCCAAGCGCCTCGTGGCCGTCGGCGCCGGTTCTTACACCCCGTCCGCCGACATCGGCACCGCCGACCTCAACGCCTGGGGCAACTGGCATGTGACGTGTGGCTCGCCGGGCGGTGCCTACGCCGGATACCCCAACGAGACGATCTGGCGAGCCCTTCAGATCCCCCACAGCCACTGATCCCGCGCCACTGTTTGGCCCCCCCCAACCACGCCCCGTGCCGCCCGGCCGGGGCGTTCGTCATGTCTGGAGCAGCACATGCCACAGCCCTCCCCGAGCGACCTCGGGCTCATCGCCTACCTCGCGTACAGCGAGGCCACCAGTGGCGTCACCCACGACAAGCGGCCGATGCCCGCGTGGGACGACCTCGGCGACACCGTCCAGGGCGCCTGGATCGCCGCCGCCGCGGCCGTCGCCGAGCACGCCACCGCGGACCAGGCCCCCGTCGGGGCAGAGCAGGAGAACGCGCGATGAAGCTCGTCACCCGGGCCGCGCTGGGCTGGCCGGCGTCGGCCGCGCCGCTCCAGGCCACCACCGAGGGGACCAAGGTCCACTACGAGGGCACGTTCGTGAGCACCAAGCTGCTCACCGACCACGCCGCGTGCATCGCGGAGTGGAAGGCGATCCGCAAGTCCCACCTGGCGAACACCAAGGAGAACTACTCCGACATCGCCTACAACTACGGGGCCTGCCCGCACGGCTACCTCCTCGAGGGCCGCGGCATCGGCCGGCGGACCGGCGCCAACGGCAACCAGCCGCTGAACCGCGCGCACTACGCGATCGTCGGCCTGGTCGGCGACGAGGGCCTGACCGAGCCGACCGACGAGATGCTGGGCGCGATCCGCGACGGCATCGAGCTGCTGCGCGCGCACGGCGCCGGAACCGAGATCAAGGGGCACCGGGACGGCTATGCGACCGAGTGCCCGGGCGGACCGCTGTACGCGTGGGTGAAGAAGGGCGCGCCGCGCCCGGCCGGGACAGGCAGCGGGCCCGCGCCCGCGCCGAAGTACGAGCCGTTCCCGGGCGCGCAGCTGTTCATGGCCGGCAGCAAGCCCGCCATCGGCCGCTCCTCGAAGATCTTCACCGCGATGGGGAAGCGGCTCATCGCCAAGGGGTTCGGCCGGTACTACCGGGTCGGTGCCGGGCCCAAGCTCGGCGAGGCCGACGTCAAGGCCTACGAGGCGTACCAGCGGTCCCTCGGCTACACCGGCGCGGACGCGAAGTGGCCGCCCGGCCCGACGTCCTGGTCCAAGCTCCACGTCCCCAACGTCTGACCGAGAGGAACGATCCGCCATGTCCCAGCTCCACCTGCCCGGCGCCGAGACCGTCGTGAAGACGGCCAAGACCTACGCCCGCGACCTCGCCGAGCGCACCATCTGGACGTTCCTCGGGGCGTCCGGCGCAGTCGCCCTCGCTGGCGGCCCGGCCGACATGCTGCATCTCAGCTTCTGGGAGGGCGCCGGCACCGCCGGACTCGCCGCGGCCATCACCCTGCTGAAGGGCATCGCCGCGCGCGCCATCGGCCAGAAGAACAGCGCGTCCACGATCCCGGGCGTCTGATGCGCGCGGCGGCCCGGCGGCTCCGGCAGCAGCTGGGCCGCCGCGGAGCACTCCTCAGCCTCAAGGGCGTCATCGCCAGCCTCTACGGCTACGCCCAGATCGGCCAGCCGCCCGCGAACCCGCGCGGCCTGTGCTTGCTGCTCAAGGCCATGCCCTTGGCGGCCTGGGGCGGGGTGTGGGTGGCGGCCGGTGTCATCGCACTGGTCTGCGCCTGGCTGCCACCGCGCCGGGACTGGCCCGGCTTCCTGGCCGTCTGGGGCGTCACCGCGCCCTGGTCGATGTCCTACCTGGTGGCCTGGTGGCCGCTCGGCGAGTACCCCCGGGGCTGGGTGGCGGCCCTGATCTTCGGCGCGTTCGGGGCCGTGTGCCTGGTGGCGATCGGCTGGGAGGAAGCGCCCCGCGCACGATCGGAGCCGCCGCGTGAGACCTGAAATGCTGACCGCGCTGAGCGCCCTGGCCGTCGCCCTCGTCACGGCGGCCGGCGGTGTGGTCACCGCGGTCATCGGCCGTCGCCAGCCCCGCCGGCCGCGGGGCGCGGAGAGGCGAGATGACTTCACCGCGGTGACGGACAAGCTCGGCGAGCACATCGCGCGCCTGGAGCGGGAGGCCGAGCAGGACCGCCAGCAGGCCGAACGGGACCGTCAGCGTATCGCCGAGCAGGAATCGGCCTTGCGCTACATCGCCAGCTGGGCCCGCTCGCTGGTGGCGTACATGCGGCACGCGCAGCTGGAGCCACCCCCGCCCCCACAGCCCATCCCCGACGAGGTTCGCCCGTACCTCCACGACATCGGCACGTGACAGCGGCCCCGCTCTCCTTCGGGAGGGCGGGGCCGCTTTCGTCGTGTCCAGTTGCGCGCAAACGGCAGCGGGCCATCGCGAGTCGCAATCCTGCGCAATCGCAGGGCGCTCCCGGGCCATCCCGCGCATTCTGGTACCCCACCGACCCAGCAGCGGAGGCGTGATGACGCTCAGGTTCATCGGCACCACCAGCGACGAAGGCGACTGCCCGACCCTGTACGAGATCGAGGGCACGGACGAGGTCCTCGTCCAGGGCGACCGCGAGACCGACCCCGAGCACCTGGTCCAGTTGCGCGACGTGAAGCCGTCCGAGACCTTCGTCCGGGTACCGCGCAGCCTGCTGATCCGGTATGCGCCGCGCACCCCGGCCCCCGAGTTGCAGCCGTTCTCGGCGATCGCCCACCTGTTCCGCGAGTTCCGCCACACGGCCTGGCGGCTGGAGACCCGCCGCGGATACGCCTCCGATCGACGCAGCCCGAAGTGGGCCCGCTGGCAGGCCGGCGAGGACATCGCCGCCGAAGCGAGCCCGTGGCTGGAGAACGTTGCCGAGCAGACAGCCGCCGGGAAGCGTTTCGAGCGGGTGCGCCTGGTGGACGACCCGCCCACCGAGGGCCAGCGGTTCCTCCTTGCGAGTGCGCCCGGCAATGTCTCCGCCGGCGAGGACATCCGCAACCTGACCCGCTCTCAGGCCGAGCAGCTCCGCCTGCCCGACTATGACTTCTGGCTCTTCGACTCGCGGATCGTGGCACGGTTCGCGTTCGACGCCGATGACACCACCCTCGGCGTGTACGTCACCGAGGACCCCGCCGAGGTCCTGGCCGCCTGCCAGGCCCGGGACGCCGCTTGGCACCACGCTGTGCCTACGCAGGACTTCGCGCGGCAGGTAGCTTCGACTGTGTGACGACCGACTTCCAGACGGCCCGTGAAGCCCTCGGTGCCCGGCTCCGCGAGCTGCGCACCGAGGCCGGGCTGGAAGGCAAAGACCTCGCCGCCCGGCTCGGCTGGCAGACCTCGAAGGTCAGCCGCCTGCAGAACGGCAAGCAGACCCCCAGCCGCGACGACCTCACCGCGTGGGCGCGCGCACTGGGCCGGCCGGACGTCGAGCCGGAGCTACACGGACTGCTCGCCGGGCTCGACATGAAACAGCGCAATCGGTCGTGGCGGAAGCAGCTTGCTGGCGGGCACCGCGGCCGTCAGGAGATCGCCGTACGGCTGACCGAGACCACCCAGCAGATCCGCGGCGTTGAGGTCTCGCGGATCCCCGGGCTGTTCCAGACGCCGGAGTACGCGCGCGTCGTCTTCGACTCCCTCGCCGCGTTCCGCGGCATCCCGGCCACGACCGACGCGGCGGTTGAGAAGCGGATGCGCCGGCAGGATGCCCTGTACGACCCGGCGAAGACGTTCCGGTTCGTCCTCTGCGAGGCCGCCCTGTACCACCGTCCGTGCCCTGTCGACGTGATGGCCGAACAGCTGGATCGCCTGTACAACCTCGTCGGGCAGAAGCGCATCGAGCTGGGCATCATCCCGTTCGGCGCCCAGCTGCGCCGCACGGCTCCCCACGCTTTTTGGATCTACGATCGACGTTTGGTCATCGTTGAGACGATCAGCGAAGAGCTGTGGCTGACCGGCGACGAGGATGTACAACTCTACGAGCGCGCTTGGGAGTGGCTCGCCGAGTCGGCCGAGTACGGAGCGGCGGCCCGGCGGCTGATCGGCCGTGCTCGGGCCTCTCTCGACCTTTCGTAGGCAATCAGCGGCAACCATCGGGGCCACGGGCGCAATCACGCGCAATCGGCGCGCAGGCCCGCAATCGACGTCCCTAACGTCCAGGTCATGGCAACAACAGCCACCACCCGTTCCCTTCGGCAGGCAGGCCAGGACTGGCTCCTGTCCTGCACGCCGCACCCCACCGCCGCCCGGCGCGCATGGGACCAGGATGAACTGTTCCCCATCCCGACCGGGACCCATTGGCGTGCAGCCGAGGCGCGTCTCCTGCCGTCCGTACACGCCATGAAGCGGATCGGTTCCGAGCGTCTGGGCCCCGTCCTCGTGGACGTGGAAGCAGACCGCGCCTGGTGGCTTCTGCCACCCACCCTCGGGGACGAGCTGGACGACGTGCGCCCGCTTCTGGTCCGTCCGGCCGGCTGGGCCCTCGGGTGCCCGCCTGTCCTGTACTCCGTGGGTGGCCGCGGCTGGCTGGAGCGACCGGACGGGACCGGACGACTGACCGACCCTTTGCTGCTCGGTGCCGCGTTCGGCCCCGGCGGCGCCCGCACCGAAGCGGAGACCAGCGCATGACGACTGCCGAGACGAGAGCCCTGGTCGACATCCCGGCCGAGCTTCTACCGCTCATCCCGCTGCCGCCCCTGGAAACGCTGTCCGACGCCCGGGCGCGCGGTGCCGAGTGCGTGTGGGGTGGCGAGTCGCTGTCCACCGCTACGGCCATCGACCTCGGCGAGCGCGAGACCGACGGCGGGCACTGGTTCCCGCGTGCGTGCCGCCCCTGCGCCCGGCAGGCCGTCCTGGCCGCACGCAACCAGCACCCCGGCCTGTGCGAGCAGTGCGCGGACGACGCCAGGCGCTGTGAGACCCGTCGCGCCCTGCACACCCTGGCCCTGGAGTTGCGCCGATGACCGCCGTACAGATCGCCGAGGAACTGGCCCGCCTTCACCGGCTGGTCAGTTGGTTCGACACCCCTGTGCCGCTGCCGGCCGAAGCGGTGACGGGCCACGCCTGTGTCTGGTGCCTGATCCCGGCCGACAGCACCGCCGTCGACCTGGAGTCGGCGGCCGACTACCCCCAGCGCGGATGCCTCTCCTGCTACTCCGCCCGGCTCGCCTGGCACATCAGCTGGTACGAGTGGCACAGCCACGTCGCCGAGTGCTTCCCCTGCAAGCAGGGCCGCATGTGCTTCGTCGGCCGCGGTCGGCGCATCTTGCACGAGCTGACCGCCGGACCAGCGGGCAAGGAACCCCCGGCCTGCTTCAGCTGCCACAGGACCCTGCTGGCGCAGGAGACGGCCATCCCGGTGCGCTGGGAGGGCGAGGCCAGCTTCCACCTCGGCTACGCCCATCCGGGAGGCTGCGCCAGAAAGGGGGCGGCTCTGTGACCGAGCGGAAGTCACTGGAGGCGCGGCGAGCAGAGGCCGCCGAGTCGGGGTACCGGGCCGCCGGCTACTGCGGACTCCTGCACCCCGACGGCAAGGCGCGGTGCACGAGACCGCCGAATCACCCTGGCCGTCGGCATGTGGACTACTACAACGGCCGGACGGCCCCCGGGGACGCCATCGGAACCGAGTGGTTCGAGTAGACCCCGTGCCCGGCGCGTACGCCGATCGTGCCGGGCACGGACAGGCTCCAGCGCGGCCCGACGACGGGCCAGCAGGTGAGCGCTGGAGGCTACAGCCGTCCCTTCCCCCTCGTCGGGGGCGGCCATACAGCTCCGGCAGCCCATTGCGGTGGCCGGAGCGCGGAGCGGCGTGATGTGCGTCCGCCAGCTCCGCGAGCGCTCGCCCAACTGGCTGAGCGCAACCGCCCCGTCATCCGTCCTGGATGACGGGGCGGTCTTCTGCTTGGAGACGTCCCCTGCCGAATCTCGCGGCGGCAGGGGACGCCCTTCCGGCCGAAGGCCCGCAGGCACTTCGACCGGGCTTGTTCTGGGGTTGTGCGTCAGGCGAACGGAATCCGTACGTCCGCCTCCCCTGCCTGCACTGTACACAGATCTATGCTCGGCCTGCAGGGATGTGACACGGCCCCTCAATGGCTCTCCTGTTCAGCCAGTTTTGTCTGCCTGCGAGCGTCCGTACCAGGCCATGACCTGGTACATGGTGTCGAAGTTCAGGGCCTTCCGGATGGCGGCCAGTTCCTTGTCGACCGCGCTGCGGCTCAGTCCGATCCGGGGCCCGACCTGCTGAGCGGGATAGCCGGCGTCCAGCTCTCGGAGGATGCGCCACTGACGTTCGCTAAGCGGGCCGGTGCCGGCGCTCCGGCATACGTCGTGCCAGCGGGTCGCGTTGTCCCAGAAGAGGTCGAAGACGGCTCGGGCCCACATGACGGCTGCCCGGTCGAAGACGTGCCACCCGCTGTTACCTTCGGCGCCCTCGATGACGTGGTTGTCGATGAAGAGGTGCCGTCGGTCGATGATCACAATGCGAGGTCCGGGCAGGGCAGAGACACGCACCTCCGCGCCGTCTGCGGTCATCTCTGTGATGTAGTCGCGGGTCTGGGCGTGTTCGTGGACGCTTCGGTGGTAGAGCGAACGGACATGGACGCCGCGGTGCAGGGCGGTACGTGTCCGCTCGACGCCGAGGCGGAGTATCTCCGGATCCCGGTCTGCCGGCTCTCCGGGCTGGATCGAGCAGAACTCGGCCACGGCGGCATCGCCGACCTCGCCGAGCCGTGCGTTCATCTGCGCGGCCGTCGCTAGGTACTCGGAGCCTGGACCGCCATACAGGCGGTGGGGGTCGAAGTGCTGGGCGAGGCCTTCCAGGGCCGGGATCTGGGCGACGCGGGTGACGAGGCTTTGCAGCTCGCTCAGAACGGAGGTGGTGAGCCCTTGGGCGGCGGCGCGGGGGTCGTGGGCGATGTAACTGCCGGGAGCGTAGGGGTCGGGGTCGACCAGGCGGAACGAGATCAGCCGTTCGACGGCGTATCCGTCGGGCGGGGTGTGGCCTTCGGCGATCGCCCGGTAGGCGTCGAAGTCCTCCTGGGTGAGTGGGAGTTCGCGATCAGGCATGTCCTACTCGCCCCCGTTTGAACGCTGTTGAAGGTACGGAATTCTTCATGTGCATCTTTCCGTACGGCCTGCCGCTTGGATCTCAGTGATCCCACGTGTAACCCTAGCTGTCGGAAGCGGAACCGAAGGCGCGTTCTATTTGTGAGGTGTGTATGTCCAGAGCCCGTGTCGCGGCAGGCGCCGCCCTCCTGGCGCTGGCAGCACTGCTCTCCACGGCTGCGGCGGGTCAGCACGATGAAGCGCGCACCGTCCGGGCGGGTGACATCGGCTGGGGTGTGGTCGCGCCGACCGCGACCGCCACGCCCACCCCGGAGGCCGCCCCGGTCCCCGCGAGCGACATCGGCTGGGGCTGACGCCCCGCCCTCCGAGACTCCGGCCGGCCAGCTTGGGAGGCACGCCGCGCCGGAAACAGAGACGCCCCCTGCCGCGAGAATCGGCAGGGGGCGTCCTGGTGTCAAAGGGTAGAGGGCGACTGGCCTCTTTCGTAACAGCAGGTTCCTGCAATCCGCCGCCGATGTGCCGCCGAGCAAGTTACGGGCCAGTAGCGGGCTAGCAAGATCGACAAATGTAGACGCCCGGTAGATCGAGAGGATCTACCGGGCGTCTGACCTGGCCTTCGGCCGCTGTGGGGCTAACAGGATTTGAACCTGTGGCCTCATCCTTATCAGGGATGCGCTCTAACCAACTGAGCTATAGCCCCGCCGCGCTCTGCGGTGTGTGTCCCGCGCGCTGACTCCTGAAGATTAGCGCACGACCGCGCCAGTCCCAAAATCGGTTGTCGGGGGACCGTCAGAACGCCGCTGGTCCGGAGGTCACTCGTCCTCCGCCAGCGTCAGCTCGATGCCGCCCACGAAGCCCGCGGAGAGGTTGTAGATGAACGCGCCGAGCGTCGCGAGCGCCGTCGCCAGGACCACGTCGATGACCGCGATGATCGCCGCGAACGTCAGGACGTGGGGGAGCGACAGGAACGCCTGGAGGTCGAAGCCGTTCGCCTCGTTCGAGCCGGTCGCCTCCGAGATCGTGCCGCCGACCGTGGAGAACACGCCCATCGCGTCCATGACCATCCACAGCACCGCCGCGGCGACGACGGTGCAGATGCCGAGCGCGATCGAGAGCAGGAAGCTGACCTTCATCACCGACCACGGGTCGGCCTTGGCCACCCGCAGCCGCGCCTTGCGGGTCCGCGGCGCGGTCCGCACGCCCGTACGCGGCTTGCGCGTCGCCCCGGCGGGCGGCTGCGCCGGGTACGCCTGCGGCGGGTGGTAGGGCCCGTCGGGCTGCTCCGGGCGCCGCTCCCCGGGAAGCGGCGACGCCGGCCGCGCCTCACCGGACGCGGCCGGGCCTCGGGTGTCCGTCACAGTTCCCCCCTGGGATCCAGACGTACGGGAAGAGTCCGTCTCGGACACCTTCACCGGCTTCAGGTTCGTCGTCTGCGGGTCGTGCGCACCGGCGGCGGGCGCACTCCCCGCGGGCAGCCCGGTCGCGGCGGAGCCACGGCCGCCGCCGTCCGTTTCCGTACCCGTGGAGGTACCGGCCGATCCGGCGCCCGTGGCTCCGCTCACGCTGACTCACTCCTCGTGCTACTCGGCCGAGGGTGCCTCACCCTCGTCCGTGCCGGTGGTCGCGACACCCTCGGCGGTCTCGTCCACGGCCACGTCGCCGTCGACTTCCTCCGCCTCGCGCCCCGCTTCGGCGTTACGTGCGATACCGACGACGGCATCGCGCTTGCCCAGATTGATCAGTTGGACGCCCATGGTGTCACGGCCCGTCTCCCTGACCTCGCTGACTCGCGTGCGAATCACACCGCCGGAGAGGGTGATCGCGAGGATTTCGTCGTTCTCCTCGACGATCAGCGCGCCGACGAGCGAACCGCGGTCCTCCACGATCTTGGCGGCCTTGATGCCGAGGCCGCCGCGGCCCTGGACGCGGTACTCGTCGACGGCGGTCCGCTTCGCGTACCCACCGTCGGTGGCAGTGAACACGAACGTACCGGGTCGCACCACATTCATCGAGAGAAGCTCGTCGCCCTCCCGGAAACTCATCCCCTTGACACCGGAGGTGGCGCGGCCCATCGGGCGCAGGGACTCGTCCGAGGCGGTGAACCGGATCGACTGCGCCTTCTTGCTGATCAGCAGCAGGTCGTCGTCCGCCGAGACCAGCTCCGCGCCGATCAGCTCGTCGTCCGAACCGTCCTCGCGTTCCCGCAGGTTGATGGCGATGACACCACCGGAGCGAGGCGAATCGTAATCCTTCAGTGGCGTCTTCTTGACCAAGCCGGACTTGGTGGCCAGCACCAGGTAGGGCGCCGCCTCGTAGTCGCGGATCGCCAGGATCTCGGCGATGGCCTCGTCCGGCTGGAAGGCGAGCAGGTTCGCCACGTGCTGGCCGCGCGCGTCCCGGCCGGCCTCGGGCAGCTCGTACGCCTTCGCCCGGTACACCCGGCCCTTGTTGGTGAAGAACAGCAGCCAGTGGTGCGTGGTGGAGACGAAGAAGTGGTCGACGATGTCGTCTTCCTTCAGCTTCGTGCCGCGCACGCCCTTGCCGCCGCGCTTCTGCGCCCGGTAGTCGTCCGTCTTCGTCCGCTTGACGTAGCCGCCGCGCGTGACGGTGACGACGATGTCCTCCTCGGCGATCAGGTCCTCGATGGACATGTCGCCCTCGTACGGGATCAGCTTGGTCTGGCGGTCGTCGCCGTACTTCTCGACGATCGCGGCCAGCTCCTCGCTGACGATCCCGCGCTGGCGGACCGGCGAGGCGAGGATCTCGTTGTACTCGTTGATCTTCGCCTGGAGTTCGTCGTGCTCCTGGACGATCTTCTGCCGCTCCAGGGCCGCCAGGCGCCGCAGCTGCATCTCGAGGATCGCGTTGGCCTGGATCTCGTCGATCTCCAGCAGGTCCATCAGGCCCGTGCGCGCGACGTCGACGGTCTCACTGCGCCGGATCAGCGCGATGACCTCGTCGATGGCGTCCAGGGCCTTCAGCAGACCGCGCAGGATGTGCGCCCGCTCCTCGGCCTTGCGCAGCCGGAACCGGGTGCGGCGGACGATGACCTCGATCTGGTGCGTCACCCAGTGGCGGATGAACGCGTCCAGGGACAGGGTGCGCGGCACGCCGTCGACCAGCGCGAGCATGTTCGCGCCGAAGTTCGTCTGCAGGTCGGTGTGCTTGTACAGGTTGTTCAGGACGACCTTGGCGACCGCGTCCCGCTTGAGCACGATCACCAGGCGCTGGCCGGTGCGGGAGCTGGTCTCGTCGCGGACGTCCGCGATGCCGCCGATCTTGCCGTCCTTCACCAGGTCGGCGATCTTCTGCGCCAGGTTGTCCGGGTTCACCTGGTACGGCAGCTCGGTGACGACCAGGCACTGGCGGCCCTGGATCTCCTCGACCTCGACCACCGCGCGCATCGTGATGGAGCCGCGGCCGGTGCGGTAGGCCTCCTCGATGCCCTTGCGGCCCACGACGAGCGCGCCGGTCGGGAAGTCGGGGCCCTTGATGCGCTCCATGAGCGCGTCCAGCAGCTCCTCGTGCGAGACGTCCGGGTTCTCCAGGTACCACTGGGCGCCGGCCGCGACCTCGCGCAGGTTGTGCGGCGGGATGTTGGTGGCCATGCCGACCGCGATACCGGCCGAGCCGTTGATCAGCAGGTTCGGGAAGCGGGCCGGCAGGACGGTCGGCTCCTGGGAGCGGCCGTCGTAGTTGTCCGTGAAGTCGACGGTCTCCTCGTCGATGTCCCGGACCATCTCCATCGACAGCGGCGCCATCTTGCACTCGGTGTAGCGCATGGCCGCCGCCGGGTCGTTGCCCGGGGAGCCGAAGTTGCCGTTGGAGTCCACCAGCGGCATGCGCATCGACCACGGCTGGGCGAGGCGCACCAGGGCGTCGTAGATGGAGGAGTCGCCGTGCGGGTGGTAGTTGCCCATGACGTCGCCGACGACACGGGCGCACTTGTAGAAGCCGCGCTCGGGGCGGTAGCCACCGTCGTACATCGCGTACAGCACACGGCGGTGGACGGGCTTGAGGCCGTCCCGGACGTCGGGCAGCGCGCGGGACACGATGACGGACATCGCGTAGTCCAGGTACGAGCGCTGCATCTCCGTCTCGAGCCCGACGGGCTCGACACGCATCGCGAGTTCGCCGCCCTCTTCGGGGGTGACGGGGGTGTTCTCGTCGGCCATTGCTGGTGGGGATCCTTCCTGGTGCGGTCAGCTGAGACCGACTCAGATGTCGAGGAAGCGGACGTCCTTGGCGTTGCGCTGGATGAACTGGCGCCGGGCCTCGACGTCCTCGCCCATGAGGACCGAGAACAGGTCGTCGGCCTGGGCGGCGTCGTCGAGGGTGACCTGGCCGAGGACCCGGTGCTCCTGGTCCATGGTGGTCACGCGCAGCTCCTCGGCGTTCATCTCGCCGAGGCCCTTGAAGCGCTGGATGGAGTCCTCGCGGACGCGCTTGCCCCGCTGGCGGCCCATCTCGATCAGCGCGTCGCGCTCACGGTCCGAGTAGGCGTACTCCACGTCGTCGCGACCCCACTTGATCTTGTACAGCGGGGGGCGGGACAGGTAGACGTGCCCGGCCTCGACCAGCGGCCGCATGAAGCGGAACAGGAAGGTCAGCAGCAGGGTGCTGATGTGCTGGCCGTCGACGTCGGCGTCCGCCATCAGGATGATCTTGTGGTAGCGGAGCTTCTCGATGTCGAAGTCCTCGTGCACACCCGTGCCGAAGGCCGAGATCAGCGCCTGGATCTCCTGGTTCTGCAGGATCTTGTCGATCCGGGCCTTCTCCACGTTCAGGATCTTGCCGCGGATCGGGAGGATCGCCTGGTACTGCGGGTTCCGGCCGGACTTGGCCGAGCCGCCGGCGGAGTCACCCTCGACGATGAAGATCTCGCACTTGGCCGGGTCGTTGGACTGGCAGTCGGCCAGCTTGCCGGGCAGCGACGCCGACTCCAGCAGACCCTTGCGGCGGGTCAGGTCGCGGGCCTTGCGGGCCGCCACGCGCGCGGTGGCCGCCTGGATGCCCTTGCGGATGATGTCCGCGGCCTCGACCGGGTTGCGGTCCAGCCAGTCGTTCAGGTGCTCGTAGACCGCCTTCTGCACGAAGGTCTTGGCCTCCGTGTTGCCCAGCTTGGTCTTCGTCTGGCCCTCGAACTGAGGCTCGCTCAGCTTGACCGAGATGATCGCCGTCAGGCCCTCACGGATGTCGTCACCGGTGAGGTTGTCGTCCTTCTCGCGCAGCAGCTTCTTGTCACGCGCGTACTTGTTGATGAGCGACGTCAGCGCGGCCCGGAAGCCCTCTTCGTGCGTACCGCCCTCGTGCGTGTGGATGATGTTCGCGAAGGAGTACACGCCCTCGGTGTAGCCGCTGTTCCACTGCATGGCGACCTCGAGGGACAGGCTCTTGTCCTTGTCCTCGGCCTCCAGCGAGACGACCGTCGGGTGCACCGCCTCTCCCTTGCGGGAGTTGAGGTACTTCACGAAGTCGACGATGCCGCCCTCGTAGTGGTACGTGACGGTCTTGACCTCGGCCTTCTCGTCCGCGCCCGCCTCGTCCGCGCCGCTCGTGGCCTTCGCGGACTCGCGCTCGTCGGTGAGCCGGATCGTCAGGCCCTTGTTGAGGAACGCCATCTCCTGGAAACGCCGGGACAGCGTCTCGAAGGAGTACTCGGTCGTCTCGAAGATCTCCGGGTCGGCCCAGAAGGTGACCGACGTACCGGTCTCCTCGGTCGCCTCGTGCTTGACCAGCGGCGCCGTCGGGACGCCCATCTTGTAGTCCTGCGTCCAGCGGTGGCCGTCGGTCCGCACCTCGACGGCGACCTTCGTGGACAGCGCGTTCACGACGGACACACCGACACCGTGCAGACCGCCGGAGACGGCGTACCCGCCGCCGCCGAACTTGCCGCCCGCGTGCAGCACGGTGAGCACGACCTCGACGGCCGGCTTGCCCTCGGAGGGCACGATGCCCACCGGGATGCCACGGCCGTTGTCGACGACGCGCACGCCGCCGTCGGCGAGGATCGTCACGTCGATGGTGTCCGCGTAGCCGGCCAGCGCCTCGTCGACCGAGTTGTCGACGACCTCGTACACCAGGTGGTGCAGACCGCGCTCGCCCGTGGAGCCGATGTACATGCCGGGCCGCTTGCGGACCGCGTCCAGCCCTTCGAGCACGGTGATGGCGCTGGCGTCGTAGGACGCGGAGGCCGCTGCGGACTCTGTGGCCTCGGCGTTCACGCCGGCGTCGGTGGACGGGATGTTCTCGTTGGGGTTGCCGGAATCGGCCACGAAGCGCCCTTTCTGGCACAGCACGAGCCGGGCTCGTCGGCAGGTTGCCGGAGCGGCTGCGGCATGTTGCGTTGGTAAGCCTTGATCAGCGTTGCTCAGCTTTTCCCGGGCGGTCCCCACGTTGGGGCGGGATTGTCTTCCAGTCTACCGGTAGCACTGACATCGATGGGGGTTTGCGGGCACCTGAGCTCCCATGTGCCGCCCTGAACCGGTCTCCGCCGGGTCCCGATATACGGAAGGGGGCTCAAAGGGGCTCACAGCGGCACTCAGCGCTTCGAGCCGTCAACCCGTGGCTACCGGCGGGTCAGATGGCGGTCCGAGGCCGACCGCCGGGACTTCCGGGGCGCCGCACGACGGTGATCCACACCTGTGGACAGAGGTGTGGGGGCGGGCCGGACCGGGCGCCCGACGTGAGGTACATCACCCGTAGGTGTCGCCGGGACCGGTGCTCCCGGGAGCGCGCAGCGGGCCGTAGCGGCGGCTCTGGCCGCCCGGGTTGAGCACCTTGATCATCCGTACGCTGCCGTGCCCGAGGTCCTCGTTGATCCGCGCCACCAGGGTGGGGGCGAGCACCCGGAGCTGGGTCGCCCAGGCCGTCGAGTCGCACTGGACGGTCAGCACCCGCTCGTCCTCGTCGTACCGCTGGGGCACGCAGTGCTTGGCCAGGTCCTCGCCGACGATCTGCGGCCAGCGGCCCATCACGCCGCCCACCGCGGCCGGCTTCTCCCAGCCGCGCTCGGTGATCAGCCGGTTGATCGCCGCGCCCAGCGCCATGGGGTCGCGTCCGTCGGCGCGCGCGCCGGAGCGCAGCCCGCCGCCCCGCCGCGCCTGCTTCTTCTGCCGCGCCGCGTCCCCCCGCGCGCGTGCCTGCTCCTTCGCCGCGCGCAACGCCACGCGCGCGAGGTCGACGCCGGAGGGCTCGCCACCGCCCGGCGGGTCCGCCTTCCGGGGGCCTGGGGTGTTCGGGACCGGCTCTCCGGTGCTCATACGCGCTCCACCGTCCCGCCGGCCACCGCGTACCGCGCGCCGGCCAGCACCGGGGGCACGTCGTCGTCCACGGCGGCGGTGACCAGCACCTGCTCGCCCGGCGCGACCAGCTCCGCCAGCCGCTCCCGGCGGCGGGCGTCCAGCTCGGCGAAGACGTCGTCCAGGATCAGCACCGGCTCGTTGCCCTCGGCGCGCAGCAGGTCGTAGGAGGCCAGCCGCAGCGCGAGGGCGTACGACCAGGACTCGCCGTGCGAGGCGTACCCCTTGGCGGGCAGCTGGCCGAGTTTGAGGAGCAGGTCGTCCCGGTGCGGTCCCACCAGGGTCACGCCCCGCTCGATCTCCTGCTTGCGCGCGTCCGCGAGGGCCGCCATCAGCTGCGCGTGGAGGTCCTCGCGCGTGTGCGCCTCGCCGGGCGCCGACGGCTTGTACTCCAGCGCGACCGGACCGCCGCCGGGAGCCAGCTGTTCGTACGCCTTGTCGGCGAGCGGCCGCAACGCGGCGATGAGATCCATCCGCTGGGCGAGCAGCTCCGCGCCCGCGCGCGCGAGGTGCTGGTCCCAGACGTCCAGAGTGGACAGGTCCATGGACCGCCCACCGTGCCGACGGGCCAGCGCGGCCGTCTTCAGCAGGGTGTTGCGCTGCTTGAGGACCCGCTCGTAGTCCGAGCGCACACCGGCCATCCGCGGGGACCGCGCGGTGATCAGCTCGTCGAGGAACCGCCGCCGCTCGCCCGGGTCGCCCTTGACGAGCGCGAGGTCCTCGGGCGCGAACAGCACGGTCCGTACGATCCCCAGCACGTCCCGCGGTCTGACCTGCGAGGACCTGTTGATGCGGGCGCGGTTGGCCTTTCCCGGGTTCAGCTCCAGCTCGATCAGCTGCTGCCGGTCGCCCTGCCGGACCTGCGCCCGCACGACCGCCCGCTCGGCGCCCAGGCGGACCAGGGGGGCGTCGGAGGACACCCGGTGGCTGCCCAGGGTCGCCAGGTATCCGACCGCCTCCACGAGGTTGGTCTTGCCCTGCCCGTTGGGGCCGACGAAGGCGGTGACGCCCGGGTCGAGCGGGACCTCGGCCCGGGCGTACGAGCGGAAGTCGGCGAGCGACAGATGCGTGACGTGCATGGCGGTACCGCCGACCTCCCTTGAGGGTGTGGATCGCTGAGCGACCCTGTGGATTACTTCTTCTCCACGGCGTGCCCGCCGAACTGGTTGCGCAGCGCGGCGATCATCTTCATCTGCGGCGAGTCCTCCTGGCGGGAGGCGAACCGCGCGAACAGCGACGCGGTGATCGCCGGCAGCGGCACCGCGTTGTCGATCGCGGCCTCCACCGTCCAGCGTCCCTCACCCGAGTCCTGTGCATAACCGCGCAGACCCTCCAGGTGCTCGTCCTCGTCGAGGGCGTTCACCGCGAGGTCCAGCAGCCAGGAGCGGATGACCGTGCCCTCCTGCCAGGAGCGGAAGACCTCACGGACGTCCGTGACGGAGTCGACCTTCTCCAGCAGCTCCCAGCCCTCGGCGTAGGCCTGCATCATGGCGTACTCGATGCCGTTGTGGACCATCTTCGCGAAGTGGCCCGCGCCGACCTTGCCCGCGTGCACCGAGCCGAAGTCGCCCTCGGGCTTCAGCGCGTCGAAGACCGGCTGCACCTTGGCGACGTGCTCGGCGTCGCCGCCGTACATCAGCGCGTACCCGTTCTCCAGGCCCCAGACGCCGCCGGAGACACCGCAGTCGACGAAGCCTATGCCCTTGGCGGCCAGCTCCTCGGCGTGCCGCTCGTCGTCCGTCCAGCGGGAGTTGCCGCCGTCCACGACCACGTCGCCGGGCTCCAGCAGCTCGGCCAGCTGGTCGATGGTCGACTGGGTGGGCTCGCCGGCCGGGACCATCACCCAGACCACACGGGGGCCCTTGAGCTTGCCCACAAGCTCTTCCAGGCTGTGGACGTCCGCGAGGTCCGCGTTGCGGTCGTATCCGATGACGGTGTGGCCCGCGCGGCGGATCCGCTCGCGCATGTTGCCGCCCATCTTGCCGAGGCCGACGAGACCGAGCTCCATCAGTTGTGTTCCTTAGGTCGCTGTGTGGCGTGAGAGGCACCGGAGTGCCGAGCCGAGCCTAAACCCGGACGCTCATGCACAGCTGTGGGCATAGCCGCTCACCTGCGGGAACGGTCCTGTCCGCGCTCTCGCACAGCCTGGCCGCACGGCCGGCGACCACCCGTCCCGGCTGTGCGCGGTGCCGGGCACTCCGCGGCACCCGGCACTGTGCACAGCTGTGGACAACTGCGGACGACGATCAGCCGCTGAGCCGCACCGGCATGATCAGGTACTTGTACGCCCCGTCGGCCTCCGCGTCCACCGCCGGCTTGCCGCTCAGCAGCGCCGGCTTCGTGGACGTGGTGAACGACAGCTGCGCCACCGGCGAGTCGATCGCGCTCAGGCCGTCCAGCAGGAACGTCGGGTTGAAGGCGATGGAGATGTCGTCGCCGTCCAGCTGCGCGTCGACCCTTTCCACAGCCTGTGCGTCGTCGCTCGACCCGGCCTCCAGGATGAGCACGCCCTGCTCGAAGCTCAGCCGCACCGGGGTGTTCCGCTCGGCGACCAGCGCCACGCGCTTGACGGCCTCCACGAAGGGCGCCGTCTCGATCACGGCGACGGAGTTGAACTCGGTCGGGAACAGCGTGCGGTACTTCGGCAGGTCGCCTTCGAGCAGGCGCGTGGTCGTACGCCGCCCGGCGCCCTCGAAACCGATCAGGCCCTCACCGGCACCGGACCCGGACAGCGCCAGCGTGACGCTGTCCCCGGCACCCAGCGACTTGGCGGTGTCCAGCAGCGTCTTCGCCGGGACCAGGGCGACCGCGGAGGCGTCGGGGTTCTCCGGCTTCCACAGGAACTCGCGGACCGCGAAGCGGTAGCGGTCGGTGGAGGCCAGGGTGACCGTGTCGCCCTCGATCTCGATGCGCACGCCGGTGAGCACCGGGAGCGTGTCGTCCCGGCCGGCCGCGATGGCCACCTGGGAGACCGCGGCGGCGAAGACCTCGCCGGGGACGGTGCCGGTCGCGTTGGGCATCTGCGGCAGCGACGGGTACTCCTCCACAGGCAGGGTGTGGAGGGTGAACCGGGAAGAGCCGCACATCACGGTGACCCGTACACCGTCTGTGGAAATCTCCACCGGACGGTTGGGCAGGGCGCGGGAGATGTCGGCGAGCAGCCGGCCGGAGACGAGGACGGTGCCCTCCTCCTCGACCTCCGCCTCGACGTGCACCCGCGCGGAGACCTCGTAGTCGAAGCTCGACAGGCTGAGCTGACCGTCCTCGGCCTTCAGCAGCAGGCCGGCGAGGACAGGCGCCGGCGGACGGGCCGGGAGGCTGCGTGCGGCCCACGCCACTGCCTCCGCGAGTACGTCGCGTTCCACCCGGATCTTCACCGTAAGCCGCCTCCTGATGCTGCCGTTGCTGCTGAGTCCTCCGACTCGGTGTCACCGCCCTCTGCGTCGGGAAGGACACCGGAACCAGTCTGACGCACGGCACTGACAGTAGGTGCCCGTTGGGGTCAAGTCCGACCGGGGGGCAGCCGGGCTCGAGACGGCGAGTTGTGCACAGGCCCCGCTTCGAAACGATTGCCGAGCTCTCTCTAGTCGGGAGTAGTAGTAGGGCCTGTGGATACCGTGGATAACCACGTTTGCCCAGCTCAGCGCACATATTTTGTCCACCGGGCCTGTGGGTGGAGGCAGTGGACAACTGGGGCGGTCTGTGGAGAACGGAAAGTTCTGCACACGTCGCCCACAGGCTGAGGGCAGTTCTCCCCAGCCGTGTCCCCAGGAATACCCAGGTTTCCCACACCCCAATCCGGCAGCTTCCTGTGACGGCTTTCACTCGACGCGGTGAGCGGGTGCGCCGGGTTGCCGAACAGTGGACAGCGCTGTGGAGAAGCTGGGGATCGCTGGGGACAACCGCCCCCAGCCTGTGGGCCGCCGGTGGACAACTCCGTGCACAGGCTGTGGATCTCCGCGTTGTCCACAGTCTGTGGAGATCGTTCGTCCACCATTCCACAGGCCTCTGAGCTGGGCGGAAGCCATGCGCGAGGCTGCCCTGTGGACACCGTTCGGGACAACTCCGCAGTCCCCAGGATGTGGACGGAAGAAAGTCACCGAATCTGTGGAGAGTGGCCGTAACCAGGCAAGTAATCGAACACCGGATGACAAGCGTCCGTATCGGCACGGCCGCGCCCGGCCCCTCCGCCGACCCCTCGCCCGCCTCCTCGCACGCCTCCGCCGGCGCTGCCGGAACCGTGCCGGCGGAGGCGGACGAGCGACGGCGCCCCGCGCTCGGCCCGTGCACGGCGCAGGGACCGGCTGACGGGAAGCGAAGAGGCGCCCCCGGGATGTTCTCCCGGGGGCGCCTCAGGGCCGGTGCAGGGCCGACGCGGCCGCAGGTCAGCCGTTCTTGATCCGGTTCGTCAGCTCGGTCACCTGGTTGTAGATGGAGCGCCGCTCGGCCATCAGCGCCCGGATCTTGCGATCGGCGTGCATGACGGTTGTGTGGTCCCGCCCGCCGAACTGCGCCCCGATCTTCGGCAGCGAAAGGTCGGTCAGCTCCCGGCACAGGTACATCGCGATCTGCCGCGCCGTGACCAGCTGACGGCCGCGCGAGCTGCCGCACAGGTCCTCGAC
The DNA here is from genome assembly GCF_040609555.1 of Streptomyces sp. NPDC004658. Lineage (NCBI taxonomy): Bacteria > Bacillati > Actinomycetota > Actinomycetes > Kitasatosporales > Streptomycetaceae > Streptomyces > Streptomyces sp. NPDC004658. The sequence goes on along the minus strand of NZ_JBEXKG010000001.1, from coordinate 96,022 downwards.
CGTGAGCCCGAAGTAGTCCGCGGTCGCCGCCATGATCGCCGTGGCGGTGATCTCCGGGGTCGAGTCCTCGCCCCCGGGGATCAGATCCTTCAGGACGATCTCCGTCAGGCCCAGGTCCACCGGCTGCCGGTTGAGCGAGGCGAACGCCGTGACCCGGATCAGCGCGCCCTCCAGCTCACGGATGTTCCGCGAGATCCGGGAGGCGATGAACTCCAGCACCTCCGGCGGGGCGTTGAGCTGCTCCTGCACCGCCTTCTTCCGCAGGATCGCGATGCGCGTCTCCAGCTCGGGCGGCTGGACGTCGGTGATGAGACCCCACTCGAAGCGGTTGCGCAGCCGGTCCTCCAGCGTGACCAGCTGCTTGGGCGGCCGGTCGCTGGAGAGCACGATCTGCTTGTTCGCGTTGTGGAGGGTGTTGAAGGTGTGGAAGAACTCCTCCTGCGTCGACTCCTTGTCCGCGAGGAACTGGATGTCGTCGACGAGCAGGATGTCCATCTCCCGGTAGCGCTTGCGGAAGCTGTCGCCCTTGCCGTCGCGGATGGAGTTGATGAACTCGTTGGTGAACTCCTCCGAGCTGACGTACCGCACGCGCGTGCCCGGGTAGAGGCTGCGCGCGTAGTGCCCGATGGCGTGCAGCAGGTGCGTCTTGCCGAGGCCCGACTCCCCGTAGATGAACAGGGGGTTGTAGGCCTTCGCCGGCGCCTCGGCGACCGCGACCGCCGCCGCGTGCGCGAACCGGTTGGAGGCGCCGATGACGAACGTGTCGAACAGGTACTTCGGGTTCAGCCGCGCGGTCGGCTCACCGGGCCCGCTCGCCGGCGCGGGCTGCGCGGCCAGTGGCCCGGGGGCGCCCGTCGAGGGCACGTCCGGGCGGCCGGGACCACCGCGGTGCACCGGCGGCTCCGGCAGCTCACGGCGGACCGGGTCGCGCTGGTCGTACTCGGTCCGGGACGTGTCGTAGTCCCCGCGCGGGGAGTCGTAGTCCGGGCGGGACGGCTCGTAGTCCGCGCGCGGGCCGTCGTAGTCGCCGCGCTGCTGCTCGTACGGCGGCCGGTCCATGCCCTGCGGGCGGTAGTCCTGGGACGGCGAACCGTACGCGTCCGCGCCGGAGCCGTAGCCGTCCTGCGACGACGGCGAGGCGTACGGATCCCGCTCGGGGAAGCCGAGCCGGGGCTGCTGCCAGCCGTACTCGTCCTGCCCGGGGCGCGGCCAGGCGCCGGGCTCGGGCCGCTGGTACTCGGAGGGGTAGGCCGGACGGGCGGTGGGGAGCTGGTCCGGGCGGGCGGGCGGCAGCTGCTCGGCACGGGGGTCGCCGCCCGGGCGGTCGCCGCGGTGGCGGCCGTAGCCCTCGTAGGGCCCGGCGGGCAGTTCCGGCTCCTCGTAGCGCGGCTGCGGCGGCTGCTGGGCGGGAGGCGCCGCGGGCGCCGGCGGCTCGCCCGCCGAGTCGTCCACGGTGATCGCGATCCGGATGGGACGGCCGCACTCCCGGCTCAGTGTCTCGCTGACGACCGGTGCCAGACGGCCTTCCAGGACGCCCTTCGCGAATTCGTTCGGTACGGCGAGCAGGGCGGTGTCCGCGACCAGCGCGAGCGGCTGGCAGCGCCGGATCCAGTGCTCGTCCTTCGCCTCCACACCCTGTCCGCGGCCCTCTCCGAGGAGCTGCTCCAGTACGCGTGGCCACACTGCGGCAAGATCGGCAGGTACGTCAGCCACAGGGCACGCTCTCTCACAGGTCCCACGAACGTGTGGTTCGGGGACGGGTCGGGATGGAATCCGGGTGGGTGGTCGGGGGGTGGCCCCGCTCGGGCGGGGACAAAGGAACGAATCGGAGTTCAGCCACGGTAGTCAGCGCGGCGGGTACGGTTCAAGTTGTTGTCCCCAGCCTGTGGATAGTGTCCCCCGGTGACCCTCGGTTTGACCGGATGGCGTAGCCCCGCGTACCGTAACCAGGTCGAGTTGTCGATGGCTGCTGCCGCCTGCCTCCGATGGGCACAGATCACGTCAGGTGATCGGGAAGCGGTGCACTCGGGCGTGACGCGAGCTTCTCGTGGGCGCACGGTGACAGCCAGGACGGCACCCCGCCACTACCGATTTCTTTCTGGAGCCCCCGAGTGAGCAAGCGCACCTTCCAGCCGAACAACCGTCGTCGCGCGAAGACCCACGGCTTCCGGCTGCGTATGCGCACCCGTGCCGGCCGCGCGATTCTCGCGTCCCGCCGTAGCAAGGGTCGCGCCCGCCTGTCCGCCTGATCCCGATCAGGTCATGACGTCGTGCTGCCCACCGAGAACCGGCTGAGGCGGCGCGAGGACTTCGCGACCGCGGTACGACGGGGTCGTCGGGCCGGACGCCCGACCCTCGTCGTCCACCTTCGAAGCGGTGCCACGGACCCGCACGCGCCTGGGGAGAGCGCTCCCCCGACGCGTGCGGGTTTCGTCGTGAGCAAGGCCGTGGGTGGCGCGGTCGTGCGCAACACAGTGAAGCGCAGACTGCGCCATCTGATGCGTGACCGAGTCGCCCTGTTTCCCCCCGGTAGCCTGGTAGTCGTACGAGCGCTGCCCGGAGCGGGCGACGCAGACCACGCACAGCTGGCCCGAGACCTGGATGCCGCCCTTCAGCGGCTGCTGGGAGGGGGCGCGCGATGAAGTACCCGCTGCTGGCTCTGATCAAGCTGTACCAGTGGACGATCAGTCCGCTGCTGGGGCCGGTGTGCAAGTACTACCCGTCGTGCTCCCACTACGGCTACACGGCCATCGACCGGCACGGTGCGATCAAGGGCACGGCACTCACCGCCTGGCGCATCCTCCGGTGCAATCCGTGGTCGCTCGGCGGTGTGGACCATGTTCCGCCGCGTAAGCGTCCGCGGTGGCACGAAATGCTGCGCAACGCGTGGCGCGCACGCAGGGGCGGGACCTCCGCCGCCGAACCGGCCACCGAAGCGAAGCCCGGGAAGCCTGCTTCCGAGTTTCCTCCGAGCCCGGCCGCAGAGACCTCGTCCCATGCCCAAGGAGCATGATTAGTGGACACGATTGCCAGCCTCTTCAGCTTCATCACAACACCCGTCTCATGGGTCATCGTCCAGTTCCACACCGTGTACGGCGCCCTCTTCGGCCCTGACACCGGGTGGGCCTGGGGCCTGTCCATCGTGTCCCTGGTGATCCTGATCCGCATCTGCCTGATCCCGCTCTTCGTGAAGCAGATCAAGGCGACCCGGGCCATGCAGACGCTCCAGCCCGAGATGAAGAAGATCCAGGAGCGCTACAAGAACGACAAGCAGCGTCAGTCCGAAGAGATGATGAAGCTGTACAAGGAGTCGGGTACCAACCCGCTCTCCTCGTGCCTTCCCATCCTGGCGCAGTCCCCGTTCTTCTTCGCCCTGTACCACGTGCTCAACGGCATCGCCTCGGGCCACACCATCGGCGTCATCAACGACTCGCTGCTGGCCAGCGCTCGTAAGGCGCACATCTTCGGTGCGCCGCTCGCGGCGAAGTTCAAGGACGGCTCCGACACGATCCACGCCCTGGGCGCCTCGGTCACCGACGTCCGTGTCGTCACCGTGGTCATGATCGTCCTGATGTCGGCGTCGCAGTTCTACACGCAGCGCCAGCTGATGACGAAGAACGTCGACACGACGGTGAAGACGCCGTTCATGCAGCAGCAGAAGATGCTGATGTACGTCTTCCCCATCATGTTCGCCGTCTTCGGTATCAACTTCCCGGTCGGTGTCCTCGTCTACTGGCTGACCACCAACGTGTGGACCATGGGCCAGCAGATGTACGTCATCCACAACAACCCGACCCCGGGTTCCAAGGCCCAGGCCGCCTACCTGGAGCGCCTGACCAAGCACGTCACGCAGCACGGCAAGGTCCGCCGCCGGAGCGAGAAGACCATCGTCAAGGCGATCGTCGCCAAGGGACGCGACCGCAACGAGTTCGAGCGCAAGTTCATCAACGCGCTGACCAAGGCCGGCCTCGCCGCTCAGAGCGACGGCACCGTGGTGAAGAGCACGGTCCACCCCGCGGCGCAGACCGAGGACGGTGCGCCCGTCGACACCACCGCGGCCACCGCAGCCCGGCGCCAGCAGCCCAAGCGTCAGACCAAGGCCCAGCGCCAGTCCGGGCCCAAGCAGGCGGGTGAGCCCACCTCGCTGGAGAAGTCCGACGAGCCGCAGGGCGCCAAGCCCGCCGCTGCCAAGCAGCCCCAGAAGCCCGGCTCCGGCACCCGCAGCAAGGCCCAGTCCGGCCAGCGCAAGGGTGGTCCGCAGCGGCCCAAGTCCCCGTCCAAGAAGTAAGAAGGAGCCCATCCCGTGACGGAAGGCACCACCTCCGCCGCTGCCGAGGGTGCAGACACCCTCACCCGCCTGGAGCAGGAGGGTGAGATCGCGGCGGACTACCTGGAGGGTCTGCTGGACATCGCCGACCTCGACGGCGACATCGACATGGACGTCGAGGCCGACCGCGCCTCCGTGTCGATCATCAGCGACACCGGCAGCCGCGACCTGCAGAAGCTGGTCGGCCGGGACGGCGAGGTGCTGGAGGCGCTGCAGGAGCTGACGCGGCTGGCGGTGCACCGGGAGACCGGCGACCGCAGCCGGCTGATGCTGGACATCGCGGGGTACCGGGCCAAGAAGCGCTCCGAGCTGTCCGAGCTGGGTGCCAAGGCCGCCGCCGAGGTCAAGAGCACCGGCGCGCCCGTGAGGCTCAAGCCGATGACCCCGTTCGAGCGCAAGGTCGTGCACGACGCGGTCAAGGCCGCGGGGCTGCGCAGCGAGTCCGAGGGCGAGGAGCCGCAGCGCTTCGTCGTCGTGCTGCCCGCCTGATCGGCTCTCCCGTTCCACGGCCCCGTCTGTTGAGCAGGCGGGGCCGAACTTTGTCAGCCTGGTAGTTCTGGTGGCCGGTGCGCGAAACGCCGGCGCTGTACGGAAGGACGGTCCCCGTGACGGAGGCAGCGGAGCTTCCCCCCGCGCCCGAGCAGGCGCGCGAAGTGTTTGGTGATCGCTTCGCCGATGCGGTCCGCTATGCGGAGCTGCTCGCCGAGGCGGGCGTGCAGCGTGGTCTGATCGGCCCGCGGGAAGTGCCCCGTCTCTGGGAGCGGCACCTCCTGAACTGCGCGGTGCTCTCCGAGGCCGTCCCCGAGGGAGTGACGGTCTGCGACGTCGGCTCCGGTGCGGGGCTGCCGGGTATCCCGCTGGCCCTGGTCCGCGACGACCTGAACATCACCCTCCTGGAGCCCCTGCTCCGGCGCACCAACTTCCTCACGGAGGTCGTCGAGCTGCTCGGCCTGGACCACGTCACCGTGGTCCGTGGCCGCGCCGAGGAGGTCCTGGGCAAGCTCCCGCCCGTCCATGTCGTGACCGCCCGGGCGGTGGCCCCGCTGGACCGCCTGGCCACCTGGGGCATTCCGCTGCTGCGGCCGTACGGCGAGATGCTCGCGCTGAAGGGCGACACCGCGGAGGAGGAGCTGAAGGCATCCGCCGCCGCCCTCAGCAAGCTCGGCGCCGTGGAGACGTCCATCCTCCACGTGGGTGAAGGCATCGTGGATCCGTTGTCGACGGTGGTGCGGGTCGAGGTCGGTGAGAGCCCGGGTGGTGTCCGCTTCGCCGCCAAGCGGGCGAAGGCGGCCCGGACTGGACGCACTCGCCGACGCCGCTGATCCGTCCTGACGACGAGACGTACTCCACACAAGCTGCCAAACCCGCGCAAGCCGGAGTGTCGCAACGGTCCGGTCGCAGCCGCTGTGCATCGTGTTTCACGTGAAACGTCGCTCACTGCTGCACGGCATCATCAGTCGTGGCCGCGCTGCGGCCGAACCTCGCGACCGTAAGCCTCTCGGCTCCCTCGGAGAGGTCCCGCCTCCGGACACACCGTCTCCTTCTCCGGCGACTCCGTCCCCCTCCAGGGGCGCGGAGTTGTCCACAGAGGTGGATTTCTCCACAGAAGACCAGGCCTCACTGGTTCACGACCCCGAAGACATGGGAGGCTCTGTTCATTGCGAGCCTGAAGTCGAGGAGAGTGAATCCTTGCGGTCCGACGCCAACATCGCGGGACCGATGACCGATCCGGTCCCCGGTCCCCGTACCGAGTCGATGGGGGCGGATGTTTCACGTGAAACACCGCCTCCGATGGACGACACTCCCATCGGTCGTGCGGCCCAACTGGCGGTGGAGGCTCTCGGCCGCGCCGGCGAAGGCCTGCCTCGACCGGAGCAGACCAGAGTCATCGTGGTCGCCAACCAGAAGGGTGGCGTGGGCAAGACGACGACGACCGTCAACCTTGCCGCTTCGCTGGCTCTGCACGGTGCCCGCGTCCTGGTGATCGACCTGGACCCGCAGGGCAACGCGTCCACGGCCCTCGGGATCGATCACCACGCCGACGTTCCCTCCATCTACGATGTGTTGGTCGAAAGCAAGCCTCTCGCCGAGGTCGTCCAGCCGGTCGTCGATGTCGAAGGCCTCTTCTGCGCTCCCGCCACCATCGATCTCGCCGGTGCGGAGATCGAGTTGGTGTCCCTGGTGGCCCGGGAGAGCCGGCTCCAGCGGGCCATCCAGGCGTATGAGCAGCCGTTGGACTACATCCTCATCGACTGCCCGCCGTCGCTCGGCCTGTTGACGGTCAATGCGCTTGTCGCGGGTGCCGAGGTGCTCATCCCGATCCAGTGCGAGTACTACGCGCTCGAAGGCCTCGGTCAACTCCTGCGCAACGTCGACCTGGTGCGGGGGCACCTCAACCCCGCCCTGCATGTGTCGACCATCCTGCTCACCATGTACGACGGCCGGACGCGTCTTGCCTCCCAGGTCGCGGAAGAGGTGCGCAACCACTTCGGTGACGAGGTGCTGCGGACGAGCATTCCCCGTTCCGTCCGTATCTCCGAGGCGCCGAGTTACGGGCAGACGGTGCTGACTTACGATCCAGGATCGAGCGGCGCCCTCTCGTATCTTGAGGCGGCCCGAGAAATCGCGCTGAGGGGCATCGGCGTCAGCTACGACGCGAGCCAGGCCCATATCGGCGCCCAGAAAGACCCGAGCATGGTGGAGGGGATCCAGTGAGCGAGCGACGGAGGGGTCTGGGCCGTGGCCTTGGCGCACTGATCCCTGCTGCCCCGACGGAGAAGGCGCCGGCTCCGTCGGCGATGGGGGGCGGAGGGTCCACCTCCCCCGGAGCCGTCCCGGTGCTGACGACCGACCGAGGGGTGGCAGCGGCGAAGGTGGCCACACTGCCGCCGGTTGCACAGGAGCCCGAGGCGCCTTCGGCGAGCCCGGCTGTCGAGGTGCCCGCACCCCCGATGGGCGCCCACTTCGCCGAGATCCCCCTCGACGCCATCACGCCGAACCCACGCCAGCCGCGGGAGATCTTCGACGAGGACGCGCTCCAGGAACTGGTCACCTCCATCAAGGAGGTCGGTCTCCTGCAGCCCGTCGTGGTGCGGCAGCTGGGACCCGGTCGCTATGAGCTGATCATGGGTGAGCGGCGTTGGCGCGCCTGCCGCGAGGCCGGCCTGGAAGCCATCCCGGCCATCGTCCGGGCCACCGAGGACGAGAAGCTTCTCCTGGACGCGCTGCTGGAGAACCTGCACCGCGCGCAGCTGAACCCGATCGAAGAGGCCGCTGCCTACGATCAGCTGCTGAAGGACTTCAACTGCACGCACGACCAGCTGGCCGACCGGATCGGTCGGTCCCGGCCGCAGGTCTCCAACACGCTGAGGCTGCTGAAGCTGTCCCCGACCGTCCAGAAGCGGGTGGCGGCCGGAGTGCTCTCGGCCGGCCACGCCCGGGCGCTGCTGGCCGTCGAGGACTCCGAGGAGCAGGACCGGCTGGCGCACCGGATCGTGGCCGAGGGGCTGTCGGTGCGCTCCGTGGAAGAGATCGTGACGCTGATGGGCTCGCGGCCTCAGAAGGCCTCGCGCTCCCGGGGTCCTCGGGCCGGGTCGGTGCCCTCGCCGGCGCTGAGCGAGCTGGCCACGCGGCTCTCTGACCGCTTCGAGACGCGGGTGAAGGTCGAGCTGGGCCAGAAGAAGGGCAAGATCACCGTGGAGTTCGCCTCCGCGGACGACCTGGAGAGGATCCTCAGCACGCTCGCCCCGGGCGAGAAGCTGGCCCTCCAGAAGAGCCTCCAGGAGAGCGACGCCGAGGAGACGCACGACTGATCCTCGGGCGGTGCCGCCCTGTGGAGTGGAGCGGGCCGTGTGTGCGGTGGAGCGGGCCGTGTCCGGTGTGTACCGGAACACGGTCCGCTCTTTGCTTTGAGGCGGTATCGAGTGAATCCGATCGTGGATACGATGCGATCAGATAGGGCACATCCACCGGACAGCGTCTGCATCTGTGAGTGGAAAGACGGGGGCAGCCGCTCGCGATGCGCGGGCCAAGGAAGCGAGGATCAGCCTTCATGGGGCGTCGGCTCGTGCCGCTCACACTGGACAACCTTCAGGATCTTCCCCACCGGTGTCGTTCGTGTGTCTTCTGGGAGCTGGACCCCGTCAGCGGCGAGGCGGCGGTGAAGGCGGGCACGGCCGCGCTGGAGAAGGAATCCTGGATCTCCGCCGTCCTGCTGGACTGGGGTTCGTGCGGCCGGGTGGTGTACGTCGATGACGTACCGGTGGGCTTTGTTCTCTACGCTCCGCCGGCCTATGTCCCTCGCTCGGCCGCCTTTCCCACGAGCCCGGTCTCGCCGGACGCGGTCCAGCTGATAACCGGCTTCGTCCTGCCCGGCTACCAGGGGCAGGGGCTGGGCCGGGTGCTGGTGCAGACGGTCGCCAAGGATTTGCTGCGCCGGGGCTTCAAGGCGATCGAGGCGTTCGGCGACTCCCGTTGGAAGGAGCCCGCCTGTCTGCTGCCCTCCGAGCATCTGCTGGCCGTGGGCTTCAAGACGGTCCGGCAGCACCCCGCGCACCCACGGTTGCGGCTGGAGCTGCGGTCCACGCTCTCCTGGAAGGAAGACGTGGAGATGGCACTCGACCGGCTCCTGGGGGCGGTCCAGAAGGAACCCGCGCTGAGGCCGCTGTAGCGCCAGCGCTCGGTAGTGGCGGGCTCTGTAGTGGTGGCCTCTGTAGTGGTGGGCTCAACGCGAAGGGGCCGACCCTTGCGGATCGGCCCCTTCATGTTTCACGTGAAACGTCACTTGGTGATGAACTCTTCGAGGTCGCGGAGGAGCGCGGCCTTGGGCTTGGCGCCGACGATGGTCTTGGCAACCTCGCCGCCCTGGTAGACGTTCAGGGTCGGGATGGACATGACGCCGTACTTGGCGGCCGTGCCCGGGTTCTCGTCGATGTTCAGCTTGACGATCTCGATCTTGTCGCCGTGCTCGGCGGCGATCGCCTCAAGAGACGGGGCGATCTGACGGCACGGGCCGCACCACTCCGCCCAGAAGTCCACGAGGACGGGCTTGTCGCTCTTGAGGACCTCCTGATCGAAGGAGTCGTCGGTCACAGTCTTCAGGTTGCCGGCCACGGTGGGCTCCTTACCTTGGTCGTGCGGTGGGGTGAGGGAGAGGGAAGGTCAGACGGCGGTCTTCTCGGGTTCCGCCTTCTCCTCGTCCGCGAGGGCGGCGAGGAAGCGCTCGGCGTCCAGGGCGGCGGAGCAGCCGGTCCCGGCCGCGGTGATCGCCTGGCGGTAGGTGTGGTCCACCACGTCACCGGCGGCGAAGACACCGGTCACGTTGGTGCGGGTGGACGGGGAGTCGACCTTCAGGTAGCCCTCCTCGTCCAGGTCCAGCTGGCCCTTGAACAGCTCGGTGCGCGGGTCGTGGCCGATGGCGATGAACAGACCCGTCACGGGCAGCTCGGACAGCTCGCCGGTCTTGACGTTGCGCAGCTTCAGGCCGGAGAGCTTCTGGTCGCCCTGGATCTCGGCGACCTCGCTGTCCCAGACGAACTTGATCTTCGGGTCACCGAAGGCGCGCTCCTGCATCGCCTTGGAGGCGCGCAGGGTGTCCCGGCGGTGGACGATCGTCACGGACTTGGCGAACCGCGAGAGGAAGGTGGCCTCCTCCATCGCGGTGTCACCGCCGCCGATCACGGCGATGTCGTGGTCCTTGAAGAAGAACCCGTCACAGGTGGCGCACCAGGAGACGCCGCGGCCGGAGAGCGTGTCCTCGTTCGGCAGGCCCAGCTTGCGGTGCTGGGAGCCCGTGGTGACGATGACGGCCTTCGCGCGGTGGACCGTGCCCGCGGTGTCGGTGACCGTCTTGATCTCACCGGTCAGGTCGACGGAGACGACGTCGTCCGGAATCAGCTCGGCACCGAATCGCTCGGCCTGGGCGCGCATGTTGTCCATGAGCTCGGGGCCCATGATGCCGTCGCGGAAGCCAGGGAAGTTCTCCACCTCGGTGGTGTTCATCAGCGCGCCACCCGCGGTGACGGCGCCTTCGAACACCAGGGGCTTCAGCGACGCACGGGCGGTGTAGAGCGCCGCCGTGTAGCCTGCGGGCCCGGAGCCGATGATGATCACGTTACGGACGTCGCTCACGGCTTGATTCCTCGTCTCTGGTCTGCGTCAGTCGACCGGCGGGAGCCCCTTTCGGGACTCTCACCCCACCCAACGGATCCTACGGGGCGCGCATTCCCGGTGTGTTCCGGCACACGCGCGCCCAGGAACGGCCGAAGGAGTGTTCCAGCCGACTCAGTGACGCGCGACGGACTGTTTCAGCAGGACCGTGCCGGCCGACGCCGTCTGCTGGTGTACACAGGCCGCGTCGACCACATAGGCGGTGACCCGATTGGAGTCGTGTGCGTCGGCGACGACAACGAGGTAGGCAGCCTTCCCCGCGTACGTTCCCGTCTTGGCGCCCAGGACGTCGGCGCTCTGGTTGAGCGCGTGCCGGACACAGTCGGGGACGGGAACCTCGGTCTGGAGCAGAGTGTTGGGGCCCTCGGTGGAGCCCTGCGTGGCCGACCCGCCGTCGCCGCCCAGACGAGGCTTGACACTGTCCGGCGGCAGACCCTTCTTGGTCGCGAGGAGGGCGTGCACCTGGTTCTGCACGCTGTCGCCGGAGAAGGTCTGCGCGGAGGCGGTCGGTGTCCCATGGGCGGTCGTGTGGTCGCTGGTGCCCCCGAGCGACGTCACGATCAGGCCCCCGGCGCCCAGCACAGCGGCGGTGAGAACGGCCCCCAGGACGAGCCGGCCGCGGCGCCGCCCGCGCTGGGGTCCCTTGCGTCCAGGCCCGGCCCCCGCGCGCGGGCGTCCCGCCGGGCGGTCGGCGGGGTGATCAGCGGCAGTGAGAGGGGGGTGCGCACCGGGGCGGGCGGCGGAGGGCGATGTTTCACGTGAAACATCGCCTGCCGTGCCTTCATCGCCTGCGCTCAGTGGTGCCTCGGCTGCCAGAGCGGCGCCGATGCGCACGACCACATCGTCAGGCATGGGCTCGGGCGGCGGCACGGACCCCATGAGGTCCCGGATCTCCTCCAGCGACGTGTAGACGTCCGTGCACGCCTCGCACCCGTCCAGATGGCGCCGTACATCGCTGCTGCGGTCCGGCGGAAGGAGGCCCTCGGTGAGGTCGGAGATCTCCGCGACGTCCGGGTGCCCGGCCGTGTCTGTCGTGGTACTCACGCTCGCCCACCTCCGCCCTTCACTACGGCTGAATCACTCGATCCCGGGTTCTTGGCAGGTCCGCTCGGTGACCCCGGTGCCGGTGGGACGGATGACCCCTGCCCACGGTTCCGTTCCGGGCCGGGCTCTTTCCTGTGTCCGGCACCGGCCGAGCGTGGCTCAGGGGTGCCTTCGGGTCGTAGGTGCGTGAGCAGCGGCAGCAGCCTGGCCCTGCCCCGGGCGCACCGGCTTTTCACCGTTCCCGTCGGGACATCGAGGATCCGGGCGGCCTCCGCCACGGGGTAGCCCTGCATGTCCACCAGGACCAGAGCGGCCCGCTGCTCCGGCGGAAGGGTGCCGAGCGCTTCGAGGAGCTGGCGGTGCACGTCCTTGCGCTCGGCCGGTGCGGAGGCGGACTCGTACGGCTCCAGCAGCTGCTCCAGCCGTTCGGTGTCGTCGACCGGAGCCGTCTTGCGTGAGGCCGCCTTACGCGCCCGGTCCAGGCAGGCGTTCACCGTGATCCGGTGCAGCCATGTCGTGACGGCCGACTGTCCCCGGAAGGTGTGTGCGGCCCGGTAGGCGGACACCAGGGCGTCCTGGACCGCGTCAGCGGCCTCCTCGCGGTCCCCCAGGGTGCGCAGGGCGACCGCCCAGAGCCGGTCCCGGTGGCGTCGCACGATCTCACCGAAGGCATCGGGGTCGCCTTCCACGTGGCGGGCGAGCAGGTCGCGGTCGCCCACTCCGTCATATCCGGCGCCCTCCGTCATCTGCCCCCTCCGGTCCGGGTGAGACGTCAGCCCGTGAACTTCACTTCGCCGATGGCCTGCTTGTAGCCGGCACTGGCGTACAGGGTGGAGTCGTACCCCGAGTTCGGCACGGCCGTCAGCCAGACGAGAACGTACTGCGTCTTGACCGACTTGGTGACCTTCACCGTGGCCGTGGTGCCCGTCGTCGTGACGCTGCCGAGCTTCGTCATGGAATCCAGCGAGGCCGGCGACAGCGAGTCCGCGGCGTACAGCTCGACCGTCGTGTGGTCACCGCCGTAGCGGAGGTCGATGGTGGCCGTGCTGAGCTTCTGGGCCGAGCCGAGGTCGTACACGATGCCGACGCCCGGCTTGAACGGCGCGATCGTCGGGCCTTCGTTGAAGCTCTTGGTCTTCCAGTACGTCGAGGCGTCGCCGTCGTAGGTCTTGGAGACGTTGCCGGGGCTCTGGGCGTCGCCCTTGGCGACGAACTCCTGGCCGTTCTGGATCTTTATCGGAGTCGGCTTCGGCTTCACGGCGTTCTTGTCGCCGCCGTCCGTCGTCTGGCTCTTGTTGGTGTCGTCCGATTTCCCGCCCCGGTCCATCAGAGCGTCCGCCAGCTGCCAGCTGCCCAGACCCAGGGCGGCGATCAGCAGGGCCGACACCGCCCACTTCAGGGCCTTCCCGGTACGGCTCTGCAGCGGCGGCGGAGGGGGAGCGATCGGCTGCGTGGCCCCCGGGTGCGGTGCGGGGCGGCCGTAGGTGCCCTGCTGGTAGGTCGTGCGCTGGTACTCCGGCGGGGCCGTGAACGCCGGCTCGGGCGGGCGGATGCGCGGCATCTCACCGATCGCCTTCACCAGCTCCTCCGGCGTGGTGCAGGGAGTCTCGTGACGCGACGCCGTGGCACCGTCGTTGACGAGGGCGCGCATGGCGAGTTCGGACAGGCCGCGGTGCACACCGGCCCGCACCTGGTCCGGCGGGATGAGGCCGATGTCCTTGGGGAGACCGGACAGACCGTAGGCGTCGCTCTCGTAGGGCCAGCGTTGGGTCAGCGCCGCGTACAGCAGGGCGCCGATCGCCTCGGTGTCGGTGCGCTGCGGGGTGTCGGAGCTGATGCCGCGCAACGCGGCGTTCACGGCGAGACCACGGATGCGCCACTGGCCGGTGGAGGCGCGCAGCACGGCGTTCGGGTTCAGCCGCAGATGGGCCAGACCCTCCCGGTGAGCGGCGGCCATGGCGGAGGCGACCTGACTGACCATCTGATAGGCGTCGTGGGGCTCCAGGGGGCCGACGGCGAGCAGCGTGGACAGCTCGGTGGCGTCGGGCAGCCACTCGTGGACGACGTAGACGAGGTCATTCTCCTCGACGGCGTCGAGGACCTGGACGAAGCGCGGATCGCCGAGGAGGGCCGAGGACCGGGCGGCGGCGAGGACGGAGCGGGCCCGAGTGTGATCCGCGGGCAGTACATGGACGCCGACGGCACGACGGAGTTTCTCGTCGACCGCACGCCAACTGCTGAATCCGTCCAGACGGGTGACGCACTCCTCCAGCCGGTAGCGTCTGGCGAGCTTGTGACCGCTGTGCAACTCCGGAGGTGAGGCCTTCCGTCCGGGACCTTCGGTACTGCCGCTCCCCTGTGCCTCGTCGCTGTCCGTGTCCCGCTCCGGGTTCTTGGCCACCCCGTCGGCCGTGGACTGGTCCGCCTTGGCGGTCAGCGGCTGCTCGCCGCTGTTGTCTGCCACGTCGACGGCAGCCGTGCTCCGTTCCGCCACCGTCGTCCCTGCCTCCCCATCCGTTGCACGCTGTCCGACGCCGAAACCAATTGTGCCCACAGTCCGCCGCTATGCACGACACACAGCAGCGGACGATGGTTGTGCGCCTACCCCCGCCTCAACGCCCCAGACGCCCGCGCACCATACCGACGAGCGAGTTGAGTTCCTCGATGCGCATCCGCCGCGCGGCGACGAAGAAGACGCCGAACAGAACGACGCCACCGGCGAGCAGCGCGGCGAAGGAGCCGACGACGCCCAGGCCCAGGGTGTGTCCGATGCCGTAGCAGGCGGCGCCGCTGAGCAGGGCCGCCGGAACCGAGGCGATACCCAGCCGCGCGTACGTGCGCAGCACCCGGGAGCCGTCCAGGTCCCCGCCCAGCCGCTTGCGCAGCCGGCGCCAGGCGACGCCCACCCCGATGGCGTAGGCGAGGCCGTAGGCGGCGGCCATGCCGGCGACGGCCCAGCGCGCCGGCAGCAGGAAGTAGCACAGGGCCGAGGCGCCGGCGTTGACCACGGCCACGATGACCGTGTTGTAGAAGGGCGTGCGGGTGTCCTCGTAGGCGTAGAAGGCGCGCAGGACGACGTACTGCACGGAGTAGGGGATCAGACCGAGGGCGAAGGCCATCAGCATGTAGCCCATGTTGGTGGCCGCGCCGGTGCCGGCGGAGCCGAAGATCAGCGTGCACATCGGGATGCCGAGCGAGACGAACCCGAAGGCGATCGGCACGATGGCGACCGCGGTGGTGCGCAGTCCCTGGGAGATGTCGTCGCGGACGGCGCCCGCGTCGCCCTCGGCGGCCGAGCGCGAGATGCGCGGCAGCAGGGCGGCCATCAGGGAGACGGTGATGATGGCCTGGGGCAGGCCCCAGATCAGCTGGGCGTTGGCGTAGGCGGCGAAGCCGGCGCCCTTGACCCCGGAGTCCTTGCCGGCGGCGGTGGACAGCTGGGTCACGACCATGGCGCCCGCCTGGTTGGCGAGGACGAACAGGACCGTCCACTTGGCGAGCATCGCGGCCTTGCCCAGGCCGTGGCCCTTCCAGTCGAACCGCAGCCGGACCCGGAAGCCGGTCTCGCGCAGGTAGGGGATCATCGCCAGGGCCTGGACGACCAGGCCGAGCAGCACACCGACGCCGAGGAGACGCTGGCCCTCCGGCGGGATGGTGGTGACGTCCATGTGGGAGTTGGCGGCCGTGCCGTAGACCCAGATGAACATGCCGAGCGTCACGATGATGACGATGTTGTTCAGGACCGGCGTCCACATCATCGCGCCGAACTTCCCGCGGGCGTTGAGGATCTGACCCATCACCACGTGGATGCCCATGAAGAAGATCGAGGGCAGGAAGTAGCGGGTGAAGGTGACCGCGACGTCGTTCGCCGCCGGATTGCTGGCCACGGGGTTGGCGAGCATCCGCACCAGGAGGGGCGCGGCGAACATCGCGAGCCCGGTCAGGGCGGCGAGGGCCACCATCACGAGGGTCAGCAGCCGGTTCGCGAAGGCCTCGCCGCCGTCCTCGTCCTCCTTCATGGAGCGGACCAGCTGGGGCACGAACACGGAGTTCAGGCCGCCGCCGACGGTGAGGATGTAGATCATCGTCGGCAGCTGGTAGGCCACCTGGAAGGAGTCGGCGAGGAAGCCGAGGCCCAGCGCGGCGGCGATCAGCGCGGAGCGGATGAAGCCGGTGAGGCGGGAGACCATCGTGCCCGCCGCCATCACCGCACTGGACTTCAGCAGCCCGGCGGCCCGGCCGCCCTTCTTGGCGGGCGCGGCCGTGTCACCGGCCGTGGTGGCTTCCGGCTCGACGGTCACGGGCGGCCCCGCGGGGTCGGGAGCGGCCGCCGGGGCGGGCACGTGGGACTGTGCCGCGTAGCCGGCGGCGGACGGACCGGCCGGGTACCCGGCGCCGGCGTACGGGTGGCCCTGCTGCGGGCCGTGACCGGGTGACGGCGGGTACTGGCCGACGCTGCCGTGCCCGCTCCCCGGCATGGCGGCGGATCCCGGAACGGCCGGGGGGTCCATGGGCGCGTGGCCGCCGCTGTGCTGCTGGTCCTTGAAGAGGTGCGCGAAGGCGTCCGGCTCGTGGTACTCCTCACCGGAGTGCGTGACCAGATCGTCCACGCCCACGAACTGGGTCGTGCGCGGGTCCTCGCCGTACGGCAGGTACGGGGCCGCGCTCCCCGGCTCCGGCGCCGGGGTCTGCGCCCACACGTTCGGGTCGGGCGCATAGGGCGACTGGGCGGGCGGGGCGTACAGCGGCTGCTGCGGCTCGTACGTGCCCGGGGGCGGTGGCGGGTGCGCCGCCCGGTCGTACAGCGCCTCGGCGACCGGGTCCTGGGCCGCCAGGTCGTGCGCCCGGTAGGGGTCCTGCTCGTAGGCGTCCTGGAGGTACATGTCCGCCGCTTGCTGCGGCGGCACCTGGCCGGGCTCGGGCGGCGGCTCGGGGTAGCCCGAGCCGGCCGCGTCCTGACCGCGGTCACCGTCGTACGGCGCGTTCATGCTTACCCCACCTCATCGTCCCGGGCCCACCGGCCACGACATCGCTCAACGGTCCACTCTCTCACCCGTCCCGGACGGGTCGGCGCTTTCCGGTGCGGTGTCCGGCGCAGGGTCACTCGGCTGCTCCGGGTCGTCTGCCCGTGAGGTGGAGTCGGACTCCTCCGGGAGACGGTCGCCGGGCGCTTCCGGGTTCCCGGGCTCGCCCGCGTCCTCCTCCGCCGTGCCGGGGCCGTCCTCGTCGGCCTGCCGGGCGGCAGCGCGCTTGCGCTGGGTGTACATCCGGAAGCCGGCGAGCACCAGGAGCAGGACGCCGCCGCCGATGACCAGCATCACGGTGGGCGTGACCTCGGTGACCTTCACGTCGAAGCTGACGGGGTCGCCGTACTCCCGGCCGTCCTCGGTGTACAGCTGGGCGATGACCGTGACCCGGCCGTTGGCGTTGGCCGAGGTGGTGAACTTCACCGACTGGCTGTGCCCGCCGGAGACCTCGACGGGCTGCTCCTGGTAGGCCTTGCCGCCGATCTTCAGACGGGTCGGCATGCTCGACCTGAGGCGCAGCACCAGGTGGCCCACGGGCTGCACCAGGTTGTTCTGGACGGTCACCGGGATGGTGGCGCTGCGGCCCGAGAGCTTGGTCTCGGACTTGTCGATCAGCTTGACCTGCTCGGTCAGGTCGTCGAGCCAGGCCTCCACGCCGCCGCGATAGCTGTCCGCCGCACCGTCCCGGCCCCGCCAGGACGTGGACATCTCGCGGTTTATGGCCCGCCCGAACGGAGTGACCACACGGGACTGGTCGGAGAGGATCACCCGGAAGTTGTCGAGCTTGTCCTGGGTGCGGGCGATCTGTTCGAAGACCTCCTTCGGCAGCTCCTGATGGCGCAGCGAGGAGGGGTAGACGGACGTCGGCGGGATGCGCGTGGTGGCGCCCGGGTCGGGCTTGTCCTTGGCCGCCGCGGAGAGGTCCTGGGACTGGGACCAGGTGCCGCCCTGGAGCGCCTTCAGCGCCGTCGCCATCGCCTGCGCCTGGCTCGCCGCGGGCATGCGCTGCGGGGCGACGACGATGCTGCGCTGCTTGTCCGTCTGTGCGTTCAGCGCCAGGCTCTGGGCGAGGAACCGCTGTACGGCGAGGGTGGCCGAGCCCGCCTTCGTGAGGTCGCCCTCGAACGCCGTGGACAGCCGGGCGTCGGCGACCACCGCCGTGGTGCCTCCGCCGACCGGGCGCGCGGCGGACGGCGTGTACGGCAGCCCACCGGTCTCCTGGAGGCTGTCGCTGCGGGCGATCACCCGGTCCGCCCCGGCGGAGGTCGCGACCTTCATGATCGACGGATCCACGGCACCGTTCACCGGCCACGCGAAGTCGGTGCTCGGTGTGACGTGGAGCACGGTCTTCACGGTGATCGCGGCGACGTCGGTGGCGTCCTTGAGGTGGCTGAGCGAGCCGGTGACGCTGGTGCCGTTGTGCGCCAGGGAGGCCAGGTCCGGGTCGGCGAACGGCAGGGCGACGACTTCCTTGCCGGCCACGGCCTTCTGCAGGGCCGCCAGCCACTGCTTGGCCACCGCCTGGTGCTCCCTGGAGCCGGGCGTGCTGGTGCCGTCGGCGCCCTGGAGCCGGTAGTTGCCGGCGGCCATGGCATCGACCGAGGCGAGCAGGTCCGGATCGATCACCCAGGTGACGTCGAGGTCCTTGCCCAGGTCCACCATCTGGGCCAGCCGGCCGCCGGGGGCCAGTTCCTTGGCCAGGTCGTCGTCGAGGAACTCCGGCGTCTGCAGCTCGCCCGCGCCCGTCTTCGCCGTCATGTGGACCGTGGAGATCAGCGGCCACAGGAACGTCGTCTTCGTCTTGGTGTCGGGCTCCGACGGCTGCCACGGCAGGAACGTCCGCTGGATGCCGAGCACCTGGTCCCAGGCCTGGGCGGAGGTCTGACCGGACAGGGTGACCCCGAACTCGTAGACCCCGTCGTCACCGAGGTCGAGCTTGTCCACGGGCACGGAGATCGTGAAGTGCTCGGCGACCCCCGGGGTCAGCTTGTCGAACTTCTCCTCGTACTTGTCACCGACCTCCGTGCCGGCGCTGCTCTGTGGTTCGTCGGAGTGCCGGGCGACGGAATCGATCTCCGAGCGGGTGGTCAGCCGGGGGCCCACCCGCAGACCGACATGGGCGTCGGTGACGGCCTGCTTGCCGTTGTTGGTCACCGTGCCCGACACGGTCAGCGTGTCGCCGTCCGTGGGGGCGCTGGGGCTGAGCGAGTCCAGGGAGACGGACACCGGGTCGGAGGATGCCGCCTGCGCGGGCCCGGCGGCGGGCAGCTGGAGCAGACCGGCCAGCAATGGGGCCCCGGCGAGCAGTGCTCCGGCGCGCCGCAGCCACCGGCGGGCAGGTGAGGCACTGGTCCCCTGGAAGTCAGCCGCCTCGGCCACGCGCTCGCCCGTCCCTCGTCGTCGTCAGTGGTCGTCGGAATGTGCGTCCACGCATGGTAACGATGCGCGCCGAAGGTAAGTGCCGCGGTCTCCTTCACAAGATCGAAGAACAACCGTGACCCGTCCCCTATGGCCAGTATCGAGGGGGGAGCGGCCGTACGCCGCAAGAGCAGCGCTTGCACCGGTATGCCAGGAGCTGTCCGCCCCGTCTTATGGGGGCGCCTCTGGCGGCGCGGGGCACGTACCCTCTTCTGTTGTGCCGAACCCCAACGAAGACACTCCCTCTGCCCTGAGCCAGGCGCAGCAGCGCGCGGTCGCCGAGCTGCTGCGGGTGGCCCCCGTCGCCGACGACCTCGCCCGCCGATTCCAGGACGCGGGCTTCTCCCTCGCCCTGGTCGGCGGATCGGTTCGCGACGCGCTGCTCGGCCGGCTCGGCAACGACCTGGACTTCACCACCGACGCCCGCCCCGAGGACGTACTGAAGATCGTCCGGCCCTGGGCGGACGCCGTCTGGGAGGTGGGCATCGCCTTCGGCACGGTCGGCGCGCACAAGGACGGTTACCAGATCGAGATCACCACCTATCGGTCCGAGGCCTACGACCGCACCTCGCGCAAGCCGGAGGTGTCCTACGGCGACTCCATCGAGGAGGACCTGGTCCGTCGGGACTTCACCGTCAACGCGATGGCCGTGGCACTGCCGGAGAAGGAGTTCATCGACCCGCACGGCGGACTCGAGGATCTCGCGGCGCGGGTCCTGCGGACGCCGGGCACTCCTGAGGAGTCGTTCTCGGACGACCCCCTGCGCATGATGCGGGCCGCCCGCTTCGCCGCCCAGCTGGAGTTCGAGGTCGCCCCCGAGGTCGTCACCGCCATGACGGAGATGGCCGGACGGATCGAGATCGTCTCGGCCGAGCGGGTCCGGGACGAACTGAACAAGCTCATCCTCTCCGCGCACCCGCGCAGGGGTCTGACCCTGCTCGTCGACACCGGGCTCGCGGGGCACGTCCTGCCCGAGCTGCCTGCGCTGCGGCTGGAGAGGGACGAGCACCACCGGCACAAGGACGTCTACGAGCACACGCTGATTGTCCTGGAGCAGGCGATCGCGCTGGAACAGGACGGCCCGGACCTCACCCTCCGCCTGGCCGCGCTGCTGCACGACATCGGCAAGCCGCGCACCCGCCGCTTCGAGAAGGACGGCCGGGTCTCCTTCCACCACCACGAGGTGGTCGGCGCCAAGATGACCAAGAAGCGCATGACAGCCCTGAAGTACTCGAACGAGCTGGTGAAGGACGTCTCACGGCTGGTGGAGCTCCACCTGCGCTTCCACGGCTACGGAACAGGGGAGTGGACGGACTCGGCGGTGCGCCGGTACGTCCGTGACGCGGGCCCGCTGCTGGACCGCCTGCACAAGCTGACCCGCTCCGACTGCACCACACGCAACAAGCGCAAGGCGGTGGCACTGTCCCGGGCCTATGACGGGCTGGAGGAGCGCATCGCTCAGCTTCAGGAGCAGGAGGAGCTGGACGCGATCCGCCCGGACCTCGACGGCAACCAGATCATGGACATCCTGGGGATCGGCCCCGGCCCGGCCGTCGGCAAGGCGTACAAGCACATGCTGGAGCTGCGCCTGGAGAACGGTCCGATGGAGTACGACGCCGCGGTGGCGGCGCTCAAGCAGTGGTGGGCCGAGCAGAGCTGAGACGGACCGGGCGATGTTTCACGTGAAACAGCCGCCTGCGACACCGAGACGAGGGGCGATGTTTCACGTGAAACATCGCCCCTCGTTCCGTCTACCGGCGCATGAAGCGGACCAGCCCGGCAGTGACCACGCCATAGATGACGGCGACGAGTATCACCAGTACTGCCGAGCGGCCGTCCGGTGGAAGCATCAGGGCCGCTACTCCGGCCGCACCGACGAAGGCGACGTTGAAGAGCACGTCGTACACCGAGAAGACACGGCCACGGAAGCCGTCCTCGACACAGGACTGGACGATCGTGTCCGTGGCGATCTTGGCGCCTTGGGTGATCAGGCCCAGAACGAACGCCGCGGCCATGAGTGGTCCGGTGGCGAAGGGCAGGCCCAGGGCGGGTTCCAGCACCATGGCAGCGCCGGAGCACACTGCGATCCAGCGGATGGGGCCGAGCCGCCCCGCCGCCCACGGCGTCACCACGGCCGCCGCGAAGAATCCCGCACCGGACAGGGCCAGCGCCACCCCGAGCAGTCGCAGCCCCTCCTCGGGTCCGTCGGCCAAGGCGTACCGGCAGAGCATGAGCAGCAGGACGAGGAGGGCGCCGTAGCAGAAGCGCATCAGCGTCATCGCGCCCAGAGCCCAGGCCGCTTCCCTGCGTCCGGGCGTGGCCAGGTGACGGATGGCCGCCAGCAACTCGCGCGCCGTCGTGGCGAGCGCCGCGCCGAGGCGGGGCCGGGCCGGATGGCGGTCGGGCCCGAGCAGGCCGGGTGCCAGACGGAGGGACGCGAGACTCGCGCACAAGTAGAGGACGGCGCCGAGCAGGACCACCGCCGCGTCGGAGTCCGAGGCCACGATCCGCACCCCGAAGGCCAGGGCTCCACCAGCGGTCGCGGCGAGGGTGCCGGCGGTCGGGGAGAGCGAGTTGGCCAGCACCAGGCGATCGGTGTCGACGACCCGTGGCAGGGCGGCGGACAGCCCGGCGAGGACGAAGCGGTTGACGGCCGTCACACACAACGCGGACACGTAGAAGAGCCAGTCGGGAGTGGGGCCGAGCATCAGCGTGGCGGTGGCCGCGGCCAGCAGGGCGCGCAGCAGATTGCCGAACACGAAGACCTGCCGGCGGCGCCAGCGGTCCAGCAGGACACCGGCGAAGGGGCCGACCAGTGAGTAGGGGAGCAGCAGGACCGCCATCGCGGAGGCGATCGCGGTGGCCGATGTCTGCTTCTCCGGGGAGAAGACGACGTACGCGGCGAGCGCGACCTGGTAGACGCCGTCGGCCCCCTGGGACAGGAGGCGGACGTACAGCAGGCGCCGGAAGTTTCCCAGGCGCAGCAGGACGCGCAGGTCACGGACGACGGGCATGGATCACACCCTCACACATGCGGAAGGTCCCCGGGTCGCGGGACCCGGGGACCTTCACAGCCCTGGCAGGAGCGTTCTCGGTGCGAGCGGCGCCGGGCGCCTTAGCGCTCGACCTCGCCGCGGATGAACTTCTCGACGTTCTCGCGGGCCTCGTCGTCGAAGTACTGGACCGGCGGGGACTTCATGAAGTACGAGGAGGCGGACAGGATCGGGCCACCGATGCCGCGGTCCTTGGCGATCTTCGCGGCGCGCAGGGCGTCGATGATGACGCCGGCGGAGTTCGGGGAGTCCCAGACCTCCAGCTTGTACTCCAGGTTCAGCGGGACGTCACCGAAGGCGCGGCCCTCCAGGCGGACGTATGCCCACTTGCGGTCGTCCAGCCAGGCCACGTAGTCGGACGGGCCGATGTGGACGTTCTTCTCGCCGAGGTCCCGGTCGGGGATCTGGGAGGTGACGGCCTGCGTCTTGGAGATCTTCTTGGACTCCAGGCGCTCGCGCTCGAGCATGTTCTTGAAGTCCATGTTGCCGCCGACGTTCAGCTGCATCGTGCGGTCGAGGATGACACCGCGGTCCTCGAACAGCTTCGCCATGACGCGGTGCGTGATGGTGGCGCCGACCTGGGACTTGATGTCGTCACCGACGATCGGCACACCGGCCTCGGTGAACTTGTCCGCCCACTCCTTGGTGCCGGCGATGAAGACCGGGAGGGCGTTGACGAAGGCGACCTTGGCGTCGATGGCGCACTGGGCGTAGAACTTCGCCGCGTCCTCGGAACCGACGGGCAGGTAGCAGACCAGGACGTCGACCTGCTTGTCCTTCAGCACCTGGACGACGTCGACCGGCTCGGCGTCCGACTCCTCGATGGTGGCGCGGTAGTACTTGCCGAGGCCGTCGAGGGTGTGGCCGCGCTGGACGGTGACACCGGTGGTGGGCACGTCGCAGATCTTGATGGTGTTGTTCTCGGAGGCGCCGATGGCGTCCGCGAGGTCGAGGCCGACCTTCTTGGCGTCGACGTCGAAGGCGGCGACGAACTCGATGTCGCGGACGTGGTAGTCACCGAACTGCACGTGCATCAGGCCGGGGACCTTGGACGCCGGGTCGGCGTCCTTGTAGTACTCGACTCCCTGCACCAGCGACGCGGCGCAGTTGCCCACGCCGACGATGGCTACGCGAACCGAACCCATTCCGGTTGCTCCCTGTGTGTACGAGTGAGGCCCCGACTGGGACTCACGTGGCGGTGTCGTCGGGCGTATCCGTCCCAGGGGCGTCCCCGGGACGGGGCAGGCCGCCCGTCGATCCAGTGGTGGTGTCCTGCTGAGCGGACCCCCCGGACGCGGAACCTCTCAGGTCCCGCCCGGCCCGCTCGCTCTCGATGAGCTCGTTCAGCCAGCGCACTTCGCGCTCCACGGACTCCATCCCGTGGCGCTGGAGCTCAAGTGTGTAGTCGTCGAGGCGCTCCCGCGTGCGTGCCAGGGAGGTGCGCATCTTCTCCAGGCGCTCCTCCAGGCGGCTCCGCCGGCCCTCCAGGACGCGCATGCGCACATCGCGCGAGGTCTGCCCGAAGAAGGCGAACCGTGCGGCGAAGTGCTCGTCCTCGTACGCGTCGGGGCCGGTCTGCGAGAGCAGCTCCTCGAAGTGCTCCTTGCCTTCCGCCGTCAGCCGATAAACGATCTTGGCGCGGCGTCCGGCGAGGGGAGCGGCGAGTGCGTCGTCGTGGGTGTTTCCGGGTTCCTCGATCAGCCACCCGTTGGCGACCAGCGTCTTGAGGCAGGGGTACAGCGTCCCGTAGC
The DNA here is from genome assembly GCF_040609555.1 of Streptomyces sp. NPDC004658. Classification (NCBI taxonomy): domain Bacteria; kingdom Bacillati; phylum Actinomycetota; class Actinomycetes; order Kitasatosporales; family Streptomycetaceae; genus Streptomyces; species Streptomyces sp. NPDC004658. The sequence goes on along the minus strand of NZ_JBEXKG010000001.1, from coordinate 72,234 downwards.
TGAACGCGCGGAACACACCCAGTGACGTGTTGAGTCGCTTGCGCAGCTCGTAGCCGTGCATCGGGGACTCCCGGAGCAGACCGAGCACGGCGAACTCGAGGATGCCGGAGCGCCGGCTCATGGTCGCCTCCTCTCGGTCCCGCAGGTCCGTCCCGCAGGTCTCGCACTGCCTGGCAGCGTCTTTATCTCGTGCTGATGTATCGACTCGATACATCACGACGATAGAACGGCCTACCGCACGCGACAAGAGGGGCAGTGGTGAACGGGATCACATCACCGATTCGTACGAGGCAACTTGCCTGGTTTGGGGTGAACTTCGGAACTCGGCGCGTTTTGGTGGTGCGTAGTCTGTGCGGCATGCACACCACCGGGAACCGCGTGATGCCTGGGGAGCGTCGTCGTCCCTGGTGCAGTACGGGTGAATGCAGGACCGACCACATCCGTACTTCGGGGGGACCGGAAATCAGCCGCCGTTCCAGGCGCGCACGGGTGCGCCTGCCCGAGGAGTAATCGTTCGATGAGCGAGCACCGTCGCAAACCGCCGCAGCCGCAGGGAGGCGGACGTGCCGCGGCCCGACGCGGCCAGTCCGGCTCGTCCTCCGGTCGCCGTGCGGCACCGCGAGGCGCCACCGGGTCCCCTGCCGACTCCTATGGGTCCCGTTCCCCGGGGTCGGAGTCCGCCGGCCCCGCAGGTGAGGAGCGTTCCTACGGCGGCCGTGCCGAGGCCCGCCGTGCCGCGCAGAAGGGCGGCCGACGCAGAGCGGCCGACAACACCGGCGGCCGGCGCGGCGGCCCGGGCGGGCCGACCGGTCCGGGCCGCGGCCGGGGCCGTGCGACGACCGCACCGGGCAAGAAGCGGTTCATCGACTACCCCAGGGCCGGCAAGTACGGCTGGCTTCGCTGGGTGCCGTCCTGGAAGCTGGTCAGCGGGCTGTTCATCGGCTTCGTCGGCAGCCTGGTGGTCATGGTCGGCGTCGGCTACGCGATGGTCTCGATCCCGAACGAGAACGACGCGGCCAAGTCCCAGAACAACGTCTACTACTGGGAAGACGGCACCCAGATGGTGGCGACCGGCACCGGGGTGAACCGGCAGAACGTCACCATCGACAAGATCCCCGAGGCCATGCAGTGGGCCGTGATCTCGGCGGAGAACAAGAGCTTCTACCAGGACTCGGGCGTCGACCCCATGGGTATCGCCCGAGCCCTGGCCAACATGGCCCGGGGCGGTCAGACGCAGGGTGGCTCGACCATCACCCAGCAGTTCGTGAAGAACACCTACCTGAGCCAGGAACAGACGGTCACCCGCAAGTTCAAGGAGATGTTCATCTCCATAAAGGTGGGCACGAAGCTCGACAAGAAGCAGATCCTGCAGGGCTACCTGAACACCTCCTACTACGGTCGCGGCGCCTACGGCATCCAGGCCGCCGCGCGCACCTACTACGGCAAGGACGCGCTCGACCTCAAGCCCAGTGAGTGCGCCTTCCTGGCGGCGCTGCTGAAGGGGCCGACGTACTACGACCCGGCCGGCAACGCGGACCTCGACCCGGCGGCGAACGCGAAGGACAACCTGCGGCGCTCCCACGAGCGCTGGCGCTGGATTCTCGGCGAGATGCACAAGGACAAGCACCTCACGGATGCCCAGTACCAGGAAGCCATCGCGGAGTACCCCAAGCCCCAGGACCGCAAGGCGACCAAGAACATGACCGGCCAGATCAGCTACCTCGTCGACACGGCCAAGAAGTACGTCCTGAACCACTCCGACATCACCGAGGCGCAGTTCGACCAGGGCGGCTACCAGATCTACACGACCTTCGACAAGAAGAGCGTCAACGCCCTGAGCGCGGCCGTGAAGAAGGTCCAGAAGGAGCGTCTCGACCCGAAGCACCGTGATCTGGACAAGTACGTGCAGTTCGGTGCGGCCTCGGTGAAACCCAACGACGGGGCGATCGTCGCGTTGTATGGCGGTGACGGCTACGAGAACGGGCACTTCACCAACAACGCGGACACGTCCGGTGTCCCCGTCGGTTCGACGTGGAAGCCGTTCGTCCTGGCCGCGGCGATGGAGTACGGCACCTACAAGTCCGACGGTGAGGGCATCTCGCCGCTGAGCAAGTACAACGGCAACGACAAGCTCAAGGTGAGAAACCAGGACGGGAGCTACGTCCGGAAGAAGGACGGCTCGATCTTCTACCAGCGCAACGAGGGCCCCAAGCCCTGGGGCTACATCACGCTGCGCAAGGCCATGGAGCAGTCCATCAACACGCCGTTCGTCCAGCTCGGCATGGACGTGGGGATGTCGAAGGTCCGAGACGTCGCGAAGGCCTCCGGCATCCTCGACTCGAGTTTCGCCACGCTCAACCCGTCCTTCGCCATCGGCACCTCCACGCCGAGCGCGATCCGCATGGCCGACGCCTACGCGACGTTCGCCGCGTCCGGCCAGCACGCGGATCCGTACTCGGTGACGAGTGTCAAGAAGGACGGTGAGGAGCTGCGTGGCTTCACCAAGCCCAGGCGGACGCAGGCCATGCCGGAGAACGTGGCCAACAACGTCACGGACACGCTGGAGAACGTGATCCAGAACGGTACGGGTCAGAACGCCAAGGCGCTGGGACGTACCGCGGCCGGCAAGACCGGTACCACCGACAGCAACAAGTCGGCCTGGTTCGTCGGCTACACCCAGCAGCTGTCGACCTCGGTCGCGATGTTCCGCGAGAACCCCAAGGACCACGAGCTGCTGTCCATGAACGGCACGGCGGGTGTGGACTCCATCCACGGTGGTGACATCCCGACGCTGGTGTGGACCGAGTACATGAAGGACGCGCTCAAGGGCAAGAACGACCCCGGCTTCCCGGACGCCACCGAGATCGGCAGGGTCCAGGACGAGGTGGGCGCGCCCTCCCCCACCCCGAGCGTCTCCATCACGCCGAGCCCGACGCCGAGCGACACTCCGAGCCCGACGCCGAGCAAGACGACCACCTCACCGTCTCCGTCGCCGAGCGAGTCGTGCCAGCTCGGCTGGGACCCGAACTGCAACAGCACCGGCAACGGCGGGAGCAACGGCAACGGCAACGGAGGCGTGGACACGGGTGGTGTCGACGGTGGCGGAGGCGGAAGCGAACCGCCGACGCCCACGGCCACGGACACGACCGGCACCGGTAACACCCGAGGAAACGGCAACGGAGGCTTCTTCGGGAGCCAGACCGGCTAGTCCGGCGATCTGAGCGGTTGGCGGCCATATCGCCCGCCGCGGGTGTTTCACGTGAAACATGGGCCGCCGCACCCACCAGGTGCGGCGGCCCTCGGTGTTTTCCCAGCCGGGTACGGCAGGATGTGCCCCATGCCCAGTGCAGAGATGACGCCCGCGAGCATGCACGAGCCCGAGTCCGTGCCGCCCGCCCCGACAGAGCCGGTGCTGCCGACCAGGGAGGACGAGGTCGCCGCCGCCGGCAGTGAGCTGATCGGCGGCCCCGTGGGGCGGCGCGCCCTGCTGGGGACCTCCTGGTGGACCCCCGTGCGGGTCGTGGCGCTCGTGGCGATCGGCATGTTCGCCCTCGGCCTGGTCCAGAAGGCGCCCTGCTACCACAGCGGCTGGTTCTTCGGCGCGAGCAGTCAGTACACCCACGCCTGCTACTCGGACATCCCGCACCTCTACCAGGGGCGCGGATTCGCCGATCACCTCGTGCCGTACTTCGACAAGCTCCCCGGCGACATGGACTACCTCGAGTACCCGGTGCTGACCGGTGTGTTCATGGAGGTGGCCTCGTGGCTGACCCCGCACAGCGGCAGCATCCAGCACCAGGAGCAGTGGTACTGGTTCGTCAACGCCGGGATGCTGATGGTGTGCACCGCCGTCATCGCCGTATGCGTGGCCCGTACCCATCGCCGACGGCCCTGGGACGGTCTGCTGGTCGCCCTGGCGCCGGCCTTCGCGCTGACCGCGACCATCAACTGGGACCTGCTGGCCGTGGCGCTGACAGCCGCCGCGATGCTGATGTGGTCCCGGGGCCGGGCCCTCGCCTTCGGTGTCCTCCTGGGGCTCGCCACGGCGGCCAAGCTCTATCCCGTCCTGCTGCTGGGGCCGCTGCTGGTGCTGTGCTGGCGGGCCGGCAAGTGGCGCGCGTTCTTCCAGGCCGTGTGCGGCGCGGTGGTCGCCTGGCTCGTGGTGAACCTGCCCGTGATGATCACGCACGACGCGACGGGCTTCCACATCCGTGAGGGCTGGGCGAAGTTCTACACCTTCAGCAAGGAGCGCGGCGTCGACTTCGGTTCCTTCTGGCTGATCTGGGCACAGAACTCCAGCAACCCGCCCACCACCGAGTTCGTCAACACCGCTGCCACGGTGCTCGTGGTGTTGTGCTTCCTCGGCATCGCCGCGCTGACGTTCACCGCACCGCGTCGGCCGCGCTTCGCCCAGCTGGTCTTCCTGATGGTGGCCGCCTTCGTCCTCACCAACAAGGTCTACTCCCCGCAGTACGTCCTGTGGCTGGTGCCGCTGGCGGTTCTCGCCCGGCCCAAGTGGCGGGACTTCCTGATCTGGCAGGCGTGCGAGGTGGCGTACTTCCTGGGGATCTGGCTGTACCTCGCCTACACGACCAGCGGAGACGCCCACAAGGGCCTCCCGACGCAGGGCTACCACTGGGCGATCGTCGTGCACCTGCTGGGCACGCTGTACCTGTGCGTCGTCGTCGTACGGGACATCCTCATGCCGGAGCGGGACGTGGTGCGCCGGTCCGGCGACGACGACCCGTCGGGCGGGGTGCTCGACGGCGCGGAGGACGTGTTCGCGCTGGGCGCGGGAGCCCATTCGCCGCGCCACGCCGCCCCCTTCGAGGGGCCTCAGGTGGACTGGGGCCGACCCGAGACGCTGTCCCACGACGACCGTTCGCTCTGAGCGAACACGCGCCCCTCCTGGGCGCGCGGCAGGGCGAGCCGGCCGCCCTGCGGGAGGCGGTACACACAGAAGGCCGTACCCGGGAGCACCGGATACGGCCTTCTCGGCGTTCTGGACGGGCTCAGCGGTCCACGAGACGGTCGAACTGGGTCGTGGTGTGCCGCAGATGGGCGACCAGCTCGTCGCCGACCTTGGGCTCGGGGGCGTCCGAGGGCACGAAGAGGATCGACACCTGCATGTGCGGCGGCTCGGCGAACCAGCGCTGCTTGCCGCCCCAGACGAACGGCGAGAGGTTCCGGTTGACCGTGGCGAGCCCGGCCCGGGCGACGCCCTTGGCGCGCGGCATGACGCCGTGCAGGGCCTTCGGAGCCTCCAGGCCCACCCCGTGCGACGTTCCGCCCGCCACGACCACCAGGAAGCCGTCCGAGGCCGCCTTCTGCTGCCGGTAACCGAACCGGTCGCCCTTCGCCACGCGGGTGACGTCCAGGACGGCACCGCGGTACTCGGTGGCCTCGTGGTCCCCCAGCCACAGCCGCGTGCCGATGCGGGCGCGGAACCGGGTCTGCGGGAACTGCTGCTGGAGCCGGGCGAGTTCGTCCGCCTTGAGGTGGCTGACGAACATGGTGTGCAGCGGCAGCCGTGCCGCGCGCAACCGGTCCATCCAGCCGATGACCTCCTCGACGGCGTCCGAGCCGTCGGTGCGGTCCAGCGGCAGATGGATGGCGAAGCCCTCCAGCCGGACGTTCTCTATGGCCTGGTGCAGCTGGGGCAGGTCCTGCTCGCTGATGCCGTGCCGCTTCATCGAGGACATCACCTCGATGACGACACGGGCGCCCACGAGGCCGTACACACCGTCGATCGACGACACCGAGCGGACGACCCGGTCGGGCAGCGGCACGGGCTCCTCGCCGCGCCGGTAGGGCGTCAGCACCAGCAGGTCACCGCTGAAGAAGTCCTTGATGCGCGCGGCCTCGTAGGTGGTGCCGACGGCGAGCAGGTCGGCACCGAGCCGTGTGGCCTCCTCCGACAGCCTTTCGTGCCCGAAGCCGTAGCCGTTGCCCTTGCAGACCGGGACGAGTCCCGGGAACTGCTCCTGCACGTGCTTGTGGTGCGCCCGCCAGCGCGCGGTGTCGACGTAGAGCGTGAGCGCCATGGCCGGACCCGGAACCTTTCTCGTGGCTGCGGTGGATCAGAGGTGGGAGAGCTGTGAAGGCTATGGAATCAAACGCCCGCGTGGCTCAGCGGCGCGACATGTAGATGTCGAGCGCCTTGTGGAGCAGCTTGTTGAGCGGGAAGTCCCACTCGCCGAGGTACTCGGCGGCCTGGCCGCCGGTGCCGACCTTGAACTGGATCAGGCCGAAGAGGTGGTCGGTCTCGTCCAGCGAGTCGGAGATGCCGCGCAGGTCGTAGACGGTGGCGCCGAGCGCGTAGGCGTCGCGCAGCATCCGCCACTGCATGGCGTTGGACGGCCGGACCTCGCGGCCGATGTTGTCGGAGGCGCCGTAGGAGTACCAGACGTGCCCGCCGACGATCAGCATCGTCGCTGCCGAAAGGTTCACGCCGTTGTGGCGGGCGAAGTACAGCCGCATCCGGTTGGGGTCCTCGGTGTTGAGGGCCGTCCACATGCGCTGGAAGTACGACAGCGGGCGGGGCCGGAAGTGGTCGCGCACCGCCGTGATCTCGTACAGCCGCTGCCACTCGGGCAGGTCCTGGTAGCCGCCCTGGACCACCTCGACGCCGGCCTTCTCGGCCTTCTTGATGTTGCGGCGCCACAGCTGGTTGAAGTTCTTGTGGACCTCTTCCAGGGAGCGGTTCGCCAGCGGCACCTGGTAGACGTAGCGCGGCTGCACGTCGCCGAAGCCGGCGCCGCCGTCCTCGCCCTGCTGCCAGCCCATGCGGCGCAGCTTGTCGGCCACCTCGAAGGCGCGCGGCTCGATGTAGTCGGCCTCCAGGTCGCGCAGGCGCTTGACGTCCGGGTCCTGGATGCCCTTCTTGATCGTGTCCGCGTTCCAGCGGCGGATGATCACCGGCGGGCCCATCTTCACGGAGAAGGCGCCCTGCTGCTTCAGATGCGCGAGCATCGGCTGGATCCAGTCGTCCAGGTTCGGCGCGTACCAGTTGATGACCGGGCCCTCGGGCAGATAGGCGAGGTAGCGCTTGATCTTGGGCAGCTGACGGTAGAGGACCAGGCCCACGCCGACCAGCTGGCCGCTCCTGTCGAACCAGCCGAGATTCTCGGAGCGCCACTCCGCCTTCACATCTGCCCAGGCCGGGACCTGCATGTGGCTCGCCGCCGGCAGGCTCTGGATGAAGGCCAGATGCTGCTCGCGACTGATGGTCCTCAGGGTCAGGCTCATTCGGGGCGCTCCTCGGGCTGGTGTGTCCCCATGGGTACAGGGGCTCCGGCTCTCGCGCCGAAGCCTACTGCGCCTCGCGAGCGCCCCGACTGGCCGTACGGGGCTTTGGGCCCGGTGGGGTCAGCTGATGACCCCGCCGAACAGGCCGCCGTGCGCCATGCCGATCAGGAAACCGACACCGGCGGCGCCGAGACCCAGGATCAGGCCGAACCGCTGCCGCGTGGTCACCGAGATCCACTGTCCGTACACGCCCGTGAGCAGTGCCACCAGGCCTGTCCACGAGGTCAGCAGGTGAAGGCTGTGGAAGAAGGACGTGATGAAGGACAGCAGACCCAGGACGAACGTCACCGCCATCAGCGTGTCCTGCAGCGGATGGGGCTTGCCGTCCGTGGCGAAGAGGGAACCTGCGGTGTTGGGTCGCAATGCCTGTGCCATGGGCACCTCCTGCGGAAGCGGCGCATCGTAGCGCCGTACACACCCGATGTGTACAGATTGTCGGGGCCGACGGCCGGATTTCAACCGGAAGCGTGTCTGCGGGTAGTCTGTACCGTCTGCACTGGTGTCTGCCCAGACCTGCCCAGGTCACACTGCCGGCTTCCCTGAAGGAACCCCGATTGTCAGTGGCGGCCGATACCGTTGCGTACGCATCACAACCCTCCTGCCACGGAACGACCGTGGCCGCTGAGTCCAAAGGAGGTGGGTTCCACATGCGTCACTACGAGGTGATGGTCATCCTCGACCCCGATCTCGAGGAGCGCGCTGTCTCCCCGCTGATCGAGAACTTCCTGTCCGTCGTCCGTGACGGCGGCGGCAAGGTTGAGAAGGTCGACACCTGGGGCCGTCGTCGTCTCGCCTACGAGATCAAGAAGAAGCCCGAGGGCATCTACTCGGTCATCGACCTGCAGGCCGAGCCTGCGGTCGTCAAGGAGCTCGACCGCCAGATGAACCTGAACGAGTCGGTCCTCCGGACCAAGGTCCTCCGCCCCGAGACCCACTGAGCTCTCCCGCTCAGCTGATCTCGGGATTCGAGTAGCAGCAACAAGCAGCCAGAGCAGCAAACCCGCCGAGAGGTTCCCCCATGGCAGGCGAGACCGTCATCACGGTCATCGGCAATCTTGTCGACGACCCCGAGCTGCGCTTCACCCCGTCCGGTGCGGCGGTCGCGAAGTTCCGCGTCGCGTCCACTCCCCGCACCTTCGACCGCCAGACGAACGAGTGGAAGGACGGCGAGAGCCTCTTCCTGACCTGCTCGGTCTGGCGCCAGGCGGCGGAGAACGTCGCCGAGTCGCTCCAGCGAGGCATGCGCGTCATCGTGCAGGGCCGGCTGAAGCAGCGGTCCTACGAGGACCGTGAGGGCGTCAAGCGCACGGTCTACGAGCTGGACGTCGAGGAAGTCGGCCCCAGCCTGCGCAACGCCACGGCCAAGGTCACCAAGACCGCCGGTGGCGCTCGCGGTGGCCAGGGCGGTTACGGCGGCGGTGGCGGCCAGGGTGGCGGCGGCTGGGGCGGTGGCCCCGGTGGCGGCCAGCAGGGCGGCGGCGCTCCTGCCGACGACCCGTGGGCGACCGGTGCTCCCGCCGGTGGCAACCAGGGTGGCGGCGGCTGGGGCGGAGGCTCCGGCGGCGGTGGCGGCTACTCGGACGAGCCCCCCTTCTAAGCCTTCGGGCCAGGCCTTCCGGGCCGGTCCGGGTCGAGGGCGGGTCGTATCCCAACTTCTTGATCACACAGGAGAAACACCATGGCGAAGCCGCCTGTGCGCAAGCCGAAGAAGAAGGTCTGCGCTTTCTGCAAGGACAAGGTCACGTACGTGGACTACAAGGACACGAACATGCTGCGGAAGTTCATTTCCGACCGCGGCAAGATCCGTGCCCGCCGCGTGACCGGCAACTGCACGCAGCACCAGCGTGACGTCGCCACGGCCGTCAAGAACAGCCGTGAGATGGCGCTGCTGCCCTACACGTCCACCGCGCGCTAAGGGAAGGGTGACCGACTCATGAAGATCATCCTCACCCACGAGGTCTCCGGCCTCGGTGCCGCGGGCGACGTCGTCGACGTCAAGGACGGTTACGCTCGCAACTACCTGATCCCGCGGAAGTTCGCTATCCGCTGGACCAAGGGTGGCGAGAAGGACGTCGAGCAGATCCGCCGTGCTCGCAAGATCCACGAGATCCAGACCATCGAGCAGGCCAACCAGGTCAAGGCCCAGCTCGAGGGCGTGAAGGTCCGTCTGGCCGTCCGCTCCGGCGACGCCGGCCGTCTCTTCGGTTCCGTCACCCCGGCCGACATCGCGTCCGCGATCAAGGCTTCCGGTGGCCCCGAGGTCGACAAGCGCCGCATCGAGCTGTCCGCTCCGATCAAGACCCTGGGCGCCCACGAGACGTCCGTGCGTCTGCACCCCGAGGTTGCCGCCAAGGTCAACGTCGAGGTCGTCGCGGCCTGATCGCCGCGTGATCGCCGCGCTCGCTTGAGCCGGTGAAAGGGGCCGCACCCTTCGTTGGGTGCGGCCCCTTTCCCATGGCCTGCCTACCAGGCCGGGCCGACGACGGTGCTGCCGTGACCGGTACGGCATGTTTCACGTGAAACGGTCAGCGGGTCGCACCCGTCACGATCCAGCGGCCCGAGCGGGCCCGCAGCCACAGGGTCAGCATGCGGACCGTCATCATCAAGGTCATCGCGCCCCACAGGGCGGTGAGGCCGCCGCCGAGCGTGGGGACGAGCAGGGCCACCGGAGCGAACACCGCCAGGGTGACGACCATGGCCCAGGCGAGATAGGGGCCGTCCCCCGCGCCCATGAGGACCCCGTCGAGGACGAAGACGATCCCGCAGATGGGCTGCGACAGTGCCACCAGCAGCAGAGCCGGCAGGGCGGCATCCTTCACCAGGGAGTCACTGGTGAACAGCGGTAGGAAGAGCGGTCGTGCGGCGACCACGAGGAGGCCCAGGACCACACCGGTCGCGACACCCCACTGCACCATGCGGCGACAGGCTTCGCGGGCTCCCTGAGCGTCGTTCGCTCCGAGGTAGCGGCCGATGATGGCCTGTCCTGCGATCGCTATCGCGTCGAGTGCGAAGGACAGCAGGCTCCACAGGGACAGGACGATCTGGTGTCCGGCGATGTCGGCGTCACCGAGGCGAGCCGCGACCGCCGTGGCGATCATGAGGATCGCCCGCAGGGACAGCGTGCGGACCAGCAGAGGGACGCCGGCCTGAGCCGAGGCCCGGATGCCGGCGGCGTCCGGACGGAGAGAGGCGCCGTGCCGTCGGGCACCTCGGACGACAACCGCCAGGTAGACGGCGGCCATGCCGAGCTGTGCGATGACCGTGCCCCAGGCCGAACCGGCGATGCCGAGCCCGGCGCCGTAGACGAGCCCGACGTTGAGCGCGGCGTTGGCGATGAATCCCGCGATGGCGACGTAGAGCGGGGTCCTGGTGTCCTGGAGGCCACGCAGCACTCCGGTCGCGGCCAGGACGATGAGCATGGCCGGGATGCCCAGCGCGGAGATGCGCAGATAGGTGATCGCGTAGGGAGCAGCGGTCGAGGAGGCGCCGAAGAGATCCACGATGCCGGGTGCGAAGGGCAGGACGACGGCGATGACGGTGATGCCCAGCAGCAGCGCCAGCCAGATGCCGTCCATGCCCTGGCGGATGGCGGCCGGGAGATCACCGGCGCCGACGCGACGGGCCACGCCGGCCGTGGTGGCGTAGGCGAGGAAGACGAAGACGCTCACCGCGGTGGTGAGGAGCGCCGAGGCGACGGCGAGACCGGCGAGCTGCGCGGTCCCCAGATGGCCGACGATCGCACTGTCCGCCATGACGAAGAGAGGCTCGGCGACGAGGGCGCCGAAGGCCGGGACGGCCAGCGCGACGATTTCCCGGTCGTGCCGACGCCGAGTGGCCTTGGGGATCTCCGGAGCCTGTGTCATGAGCATCAATCTAATCGTCCACAGGTAAGAGATGCAACCGATGAGTGGTCCTTACTTGAGATCGCGGGTCGTGTCCTTTCGGGTGCCGTTCGAAGCGATCTTGGCCCGACTGGGGAAGTTTTTTCTCTGCACAGCCGGTGGATCAGAAAAGTGCAGGTCACAGGCTTGTTCTCGGTGTGGGCGAGGGCTTGTTCACAGGGCTTTCCACCGGGTCGTGCACAGGTTTCGGCGAGTTCTCCACAGCATCCGGGCCGTCGTCCACATGGCCTGTGGATAACCAGATTGGCTGACGGTGCCGACGGGCCTACCGTGGTCCGGCGCCCGCTCCTTCGCCGGGCCCGGAAGGCGTCCTTCTCCGGGCCGGGGAACCGTCACAAACCCGACGCGCCAGAACCGGAGTTGGGCGTCTTATTTGTCAGTGTCGTGCCGTACAAAAGAGGACACGGCGAGGTCCGCCGTGCGGACGGGAGGAGGTGGCTCGGTGAGCATTTCCGAGCCCTTGGACGATCCGTGGGCCGACAGCGGGCCCAGTGATCGTCTGCCGGCCTCCCGACGGCGAGGTGACGTCGGCCGGGGTCGTGACGAGCAGCACGACCGGGGACGGGAGAACGGCGCCTGGGAAGGCGGGGGTTCGTCCTTCGAGCGGGTGCCGCCGCAGGATCTGGACGCCGAGCAGTCCGTGCTGGGCGGCATGCTGCTGTCCAAGGACGCCATCGCCGATGTCGTGGAGATCCTCAAGGGCCACGACTTCTACAAGCCCGCGCACGAGACGATCTACCAGGCCATCCTGGACGTCTACGCCAAGGGCGAGCCGGCCGACCCGATCACCATCGCCGCCGAACTCACCAAGCGCGGCGAGATCAACAAGGTCGGCGGCGCCGCGTATCTGCACAGTCTCGTCCAGACCGTGCCGACGGCGGCCAACGCCGAGTACTACGCGGAGATCGTTCACGAGCGGGCCGTCCTGCGCCGCCTGGTCGAGGCAGGTACGCGCATCACGCAGATGGGATACGCGGCCGACGGAGACGTGGACGAGATCGTCAACCGTGCCCAGGCCGAGATCTACGCCGTCACCGAGCAGCGCACCAGCGAGGACTACCTGCCGCTCGGTGACATCATGGAAGGCGCCCTCGACGAGATCGAGGCGATCGGTTCGCGCAGCGGCGAGATGACGGGTGTGCCCACCGGGTTCACGGACTTCGACTCGCTGACGAACGGCCTGCACCCGGGCCAGATGATCGTCATCGCGGCCCGTCCCGCCATGGGTAAGTCGACCCTCGCCCTCGACTTCGCGCGGGCCGCCTCCATCAAGCACAACCTCCCGAGCGTCATCTTCTCCCTCGAAATGGGCCGCAACGAGATCGCGATGCGTCTGCTGTCCGCCGAGGCCCGGGTCGCCCTGCACCACATGCGGTCCGGCACGATGACCGACGAGGACTGGACGCGGCTCGCCCGCCGCATGCCCGACGTGTCGGCCGCTCCCCTGTACATCGACGATTCCCCGAACCTGTCGATGATGGAGATCCGCGCCAAGTGCCGGCGCCTGAAGCAGCGCAACGACCTGAAGCTGGTCGTCATCGACTACCTCCAGCTGATGCAGTCCGGTGGCTCGAAGCGCGCCGAGAGCCGTCAGCAGGAGGTCTCGGACATGTCCCGTAACCTCAAGCTGCTCGCGAAGGAGCTGGAGATCCCGGTCATCGCCCTCTCGCAGCTGAACCGTGGTCCCGAGCAGCGCACCGACAAGAAGCCGATGGTCTCCGACCTGCGTGAGTCCGGCTCCATCGAGCAGGACGCCGACATGGTCATCCTGCTGCACCGCGAGGACGCGTACGAGAAGGAGTCCCCGCGCGCGGGCGAGGCGGACCTGATCGTCGCCAAGCACCGAAACGGTCCCACGGCCACCATCACGGTCGCCTTCCAGGGTCACTACTCGCGCTTCGTGGACATGGCCCAGACCTGATCCACCGGCCTGTAGGGCCTCATTTTCTGTGGCGGAGTCTCACGGCCGGCGTCGGATGGATGCCGGATACGACATCGCCGTGAGACTTTCCGGGCCCTCCCGGACAGAACTCAGGACCGACAGTCTGAACGGCACCCTGGCGGTATTCCTTGCGACGCGGGCCGCGCGATCCTCCAGGGCCGGCAGCGGTCGGGGGCAGGGGAGCGGGCAGGCGCGGCCGGGACGCACGGGAGACGCACCGGGGCGCACGGCAAATGCATTCGACGCCTGCCTCCGCAGCAGGTGGACTGGGCCCATGACGAAGACTCACGAAGCGCTGCTCCCCGCCACCCGCCGGGCCCTGCTGCACCGGATCGCCGTCGCGCAGGCCGAAGGACGGGCTCCGTCACTGGTCGCCGCCGTGGTGCGGGACGGGCAGGCCGTGTGGCACGGGGCGCGGACCTCGGTGGACGGGCACGGACCGGACGAGACCGTGCAGTACCGGATCGGATCCATCACCAAGACCTTCACCGCCGTCCTGGTGATGCGGCTGCGGGACGAGGGCGTCCTCGATCTCGGTGATCCGCTGGAGAAACACCTGCCGGGCACCGGCGTGGGGGAGGCGACGATCGCGGAACTGCTCGCCCACACCGCGGGGTTGGCGGCGGAGTCGCCCGCTCCCTGGTGGGAACGGACGCCCGGCTCCCTGCGGCCCGAACTGGGCGATGTCCTCGGGGAGCAGCCCCTCCTGCATCCCGTCGGCCGGCGGCACCACTACTCCAATCCCGGCTACACGGTCCTCGGCGCCCTGGTGGAAGAACTGCGCGGCGCCCCGTGGGAGGAGGTGCTGCGCGCGGAGATCCTGGAGCCGCTGGGCCTGCGCCGGACGAGCACGCAGCCGGAGCCCCCGCACGCGGGCGGATGGGCGGTGCACCCGTGGGCCGACGCGATGCTCCCCGAGCCCGCGGAGGACCTGGGCCGGATGGCGCCGGCCGGCCAGCTCTGGTCGACCACCGGGGACCTGGCGCGGTTCGCCGCGTTTCTGGCCCGGGGAGACGAGCGGGTCCTGAGTGCGGAGTCCGTCCGGGAGATGCGGACTCCGGCCGCGCCCGCCGAGGCCATGGACGTGATGGACGGCGTCACGTACGGCCTGGGGATGCAGATCGAGCGCCGTGACGGCCGGCTGCTCGTCGGTCACTCCGGCTCCCTGCCGGGATTTCTGGCCAACCTCACGATCAGCGTCGAGGACGACGTGGCCGCGGTGGTGCTCGCCAACTGCACCAGCGGTCCGCTGCTGGGCGCCGTGGGGGCGGATCTGGTCCGGATCGTCGCCGAGGCGGAGCCGCGCATCCCCGAGCCCTGGAGGCCGCTGCGTGAGGTCGCCCCGGCCGTGCTGGAGCTGGTGGGGCAGTGGTACTGGGGCACCCACGCCTTCGGCCTGCGTGCGACCGCCGACGGACTGCTCGCGCTGGCGCCACTGGCCGGTGGCGGACGCAAGGCCCGTTTCCGGGGGAACGGCGACGGCACCTGGACAGGACTGGAGGGGTACTACGCCGGTGAGGTGCTGCGGCCCGTACGGCGCCCGGACGGATCGGTGAGCCATCTCGATCTCGGCTCGTTCGTGTTCACCCGTCAGCCGTACGACCCCGAGGCGCCGGTGCCCGGTGGCGTGGACCCGGAAGGGTGGCGGGGTATCGGCTAGCCCGGATATGCCGATGGGGTGTGTTTCACGTGAAACACACCCCTTGTTCCCTTCTGTGGCCGCTCCGTTCAGAGGCGCAGCTTGAAGCCCTCGTGCGAGGCGGTGAAGCCCAGGCGTTCGTAGAAACGGTGGGCATCGGTTCGCGTCTTGTCGGACGTGAGCTGCACCATCTGGCAGTCGAGCCGCCGGGAGGTGTCGATCGCCCACTCGATCAGGCGGCCCCCCAGCCCGCTGCCCCGCTCGTCGGCGTGGATGCGCACCGCCTCGATGAGCGCTCGCGTGGCGCCCTTGTGCGAGAGCCCGGGGATGATCGTCAGCTGAAGGGTTCCGATCACACGGCCTTCTCGTACGGCGACCACGACATGCTGGTTGGGGTCGGCCGCGAGGCGTTCCCACGCGTTCCGGTACGGCGTGAGATCGTCCAGCGACTCGCGCTGGGCTCCGAGCGGGTCGTCGGCGAGCATGGCCACGATCGCCGGGAGGTCGTCGGTGGTCGCGGCCCGTATCTCAAGATCGTCCATGGGTGCACCCTATGCGGGCACATTCAGGGACTCCACCACACGCACCAGCGGTGCCAGTTCCGGGTTCTGGGCGGCGCTGTCCAGGGCCTCGCGCAGGGCGGAGTCGTTGGTGGGACGTGCCTCCTCCAGTAGCCGGAGGCCCGCCGGGGTGACGTTGGTGTAGATGCCGCGCCGATCGGTGGGGCACAGGTAGCGCTCCAGCAGGCCGCGGTCCTCCAGCCGGGTCACGAGGCGGGTGGTGGCGCTCTGGCTGAGCACGACCGCGTCGGCGACCTGCTTCATCTGCAGGTGCCCGCCGTCGCCGTCGTGCTGTCTGCTGAGGACGTCCAGCAGTGAGTACTCGCGGACGCTCAGGTCGTGCTTGGCCTGCAGGGCGCGCTCGATGTGCGCCTCGATGCGTCCGTGCAGCGCAGAAAGGGCGCACCAGCCCTGTGCGAGGGCGGTGAGCGCGGGATCCGTCGCTGTCATTGGCGTTTTCCTCCGTCCCGGAGTGGCTGCACCACCAGAGTAGAGCACCGCCGCAATAGCCATCGCTTGCACTTATCCCGCGCTTGCAACTATTGTGGTGGAACGCAAAGCGCTCCTGCAATCGTCTGGGAAGGTGTACCCCCTCATGCCTCTCGCGCTTCTGGCCCTCGCGATCGGGGCCTTCGGAATCGGAACGACCGAGTTCGTGATCATGGGCCTGCTGCCCGAGGTCGCGGGCGACTTCGGGGTCTCCATCCCCATGGCGGGCCTGCTCGTGACCGGCTACGCGCTCGGCGTGGTCATCGGCGCCCCCCTGATGACCGTGCTCGGCACCAAGGTCCCGCGCAAGCGGATGCTGATGCTGCTGATGGGCCTGTTCATCGCCGGTAACCTGCTTTCGGCCGTCGCCCCCGCCTTCGCGATCATGCTGATCGGGCGCGTGGTCGCCTCGCTCGCCCACGGTGCCTTCTTCGGCATCGGCTCGGTCGTCGCCGCCGATCTGGTCGCACCCCACAAGAAGGCCGGCGCCATCGCCATGATGTTCACCGGCCTGACCATCGCCAATGTCGTCGGTGTCCCCTTGGGCACGTTCATCGGGCAGAGCGCCGGCTGGCGCGTCACCTTCGGCATCGTGGCGGCTCTCGGGGTCGTCGGTCTCGCCGGCATCGCCAAGCTCGTTCCCGAGCTGCCGCGGCCGGAGGGTGTACACCTGCGCCATGAGCTGGCCGCCTTCAAGAACGCCCAGGTCCTGCTGGCCATGGCGATGACCGTCCTCGGCTTCGGCGGGGTCTTCGCGGCCATCACCTACATCGCCCCGATGATGACCCACATCGCCGGCTTCTCCGACGGTTCGGTCACCTGGCTGCTGGTCCTGTTCGGCCTCGGCATGGTCGGCGGCAACCTCATCGGCGGCAAGTTCGCCGACCGCGCCCTGATGCCGATGCTGTACGTCTCCCTGGGCGCCCTGGCCGTCGTCCTGGCCCTCTTCACGCTCACCGCGCACAACAAGATCGCGGCCGCGGTCACCATCGCTCTGATCGGTGCCCTCGGCTTCGCCACCGTGCCGCCGCTGCAGAAGCGCGTCCTCGACCAGGCGCACGGCGCACCGACGCTCGCCTCGGCGGTCAACATCGGCGCCTTCAACCTCGGCAACGCCCTGTCCGCGTGGCTCGGCGGCCTCGTGATCGCGGCCGGCTTCGGCTACACGTCCCCCAACTGGGTCGGTGCCGCTCTCGCCGCTGCCGCCCTGGTCCTCGCCTTCCTCTCCGCCGCCCTGGAGCGCCGCGACGGCGCCCACGGCACCGTGGCCGCCTCCGGCACACCGGTGGAGCAGCAGACTCCCGTCCACCACTGAGCGCCCGCACCCCGGGTCCCTCACCCACAAGCCTCCGTACCGGGGCCCCCGGTACGGCAAGCACCCACCACAGAACCACCCGAGGAGACATCTCCATGACCACCACCGCTGTCGCCCCGCTCACCATCGAGGACGCGGAGCTGCTGGTCGCCACCGCCCGCCGGGCGGCCGAGGACGCCGGAATCGCCGTCAGCGTCACCGTGCTGGACGCCGGCGGCCACCTGCTCGCCTTCCGCCGGGACGACCGCGCCGTGCTGATCTCCGGCGAGACCAGCACCCGCAAGGCCTACACGGCTCTTCAGCTGAACGCGGCCACGGCCGACCTAGTCGACGCCGTGCAGCCCGGCGGCCTCTTCCACACCCTGCCCACGGCGCTCGACCGGCCCCTGCTGTTCATCGCGGGCGGTATCCCGGTGCACCGCGACGGCCGGCTGATCGGGGCGATTGGTGTCGGCGGCGGCGCCCCGGACCAGGACCACGGCTTCGCCGCAGCAGCCGTGCAGGCACTCGTCTGAGTCACAGCCACGGCCCGAACCTCATGACTCCGGCCCCCGCCGCTTCGAGCGGCGGGGCCGGTGCGCGTCGTACGAGGCTCAGCCCGCGGCGACCGTCAGCGGTGCGAACCGCCGGGTCCAGTCACCCGGAAGGTCCGTGATGCCATAGGTCATCACCGAGTTGAAGGCCACGGAGGCCAGGCCCCGCTCCTTCGCCCAGTCCAGCAGCTCTTCGTGGCGCACGTCGATGTCGGTCCGCAGAGGCCGGTCCGTACGGGCCGCCAGCGAGGCGATCAACGCCTTGGCGGTCTCCGTGTCCCGGGCGATCAGGGGGCCGATGACATGGGTGTCCATGTTGGGCCACGCGGCGGTGTAACCGATCAGCCGGCCGTCCTCCTCGGCCACCCGCAGCTGATCGGCGAAGGCGGGCAGGCGGGTGATGAGAGGGGTGCGATCGCTGCCGAACACCTCCTCGTCGAGACGGAGGATCGCCGGCAGGTCGTCTGCGGTGGCGGCACGCGTGGCGACCCCGGAATCCCGGCCGTCGGGGGTGAAGAGGCCGGTCAGCATCTCCGCCCGGCCCGTCACCTTGAAGCCCAGCTCCTCGTACAGAGGCCGGCCGTACGGCGTGGCGTGCAGGGTCAGCGGAGTGGTTCCCATGCTCGACACCACATGCCGCATCAGGCGGCGCCCGACGCCCCGGCGGGAGTGGCGTTCGGCCACCAGGACCATGCCGATGGCGCCGAGATCCGGCCGTCCCCACGCGCCGTACTCTGTGACCACGCAGGCGGCGACGAGACCGCCCTCGGGGTCATCGATGCCGAAGCCCTTCCCGGCTGTGAGAAGGAAGCCCCACTTGTGTTCCTCGCGTGGCCACCCCCGGTCTTCGGACAGGTCGGCGCAGGCAGTCAGATCGCGAGGCGTCAGGCGGCGAATGGGCAGAGCGGTGAGGGAAGGAGTTGGCACGCAGGTCAGGCTGTCCGACCAGCACCCCCGCCGTCCACCCGTTTCGATGCAGACGCACGTGCTTTTGGCCATCTCGTGTCCCTGTGCACAGCCCACGGACAGCTCTGCGTGTTTCACGTGAAACATCCGCGGCCCACTAGCCTCGGGCCATGGCGAGACTTCACCTCTTCGATCTTGACGGCACCTTGCTGCACGGAACGACCGCTCCCGTGGAGATTTCACGCCAGTTGGGCCGGGTGGCGGAAACGGTGGCGTTGGACCGTGCGATCGCGGAGGGGAAGATCGGTCCGCCGGAGTACGCGGCGCAGGTGTACGACCTGTGGACGGGGCTGACCGAGGAGCATGTACGGACCGCGTTCGAGGCGGCTCCCTGGCTGACCCGGATCCGCGAGGTCTGGGCGGCGATCAGAAGCGCGGGTGAGTACTGCGCGGTGGTGTCTCTTTCGCCCTCCTTCTTCGTGGAACGCCTCCTTGACTGGGGTGCCCACGCGGCGCACGGATCCCGCTTCCCGGCCGTGCCCTTCACCGAGCCCGTCGATCCGTCCGGAGTGCTCAGCGCAGCGGCCAAGGTGACCATCGCCAGCCGGCTCTGCGCTGAGTTCGGAGTGGCACCAGCCGACTGCGTGGCGTACGGCGACTCGTCGTCGGACAAGGAGTTGTTCGCAGCCGTACCGGTTTCCGTGGCGGTCAACGCCGATGCGCACCTGTCCGGACTGGCGACCCACTCGTACACGGGACGGGATCTGTGGGATGCCTATGCATTGGTCGGGCCGCCCGCCTAGCCAAGGTCTGGGGCGTGCATGGCCCGTACTCCTTCGATGTTCCCGTCCAGGTAGTGACGCAGGGACAGCGGGACGAGATGGACGGAAGCGATGCCGACGCGGGTGAACGGGACGCGGACGATCTCGTACTCACCGGCCGGCTCGTCCACTTCCGGGCCGTGACGCAGGGCGGGGTCCATGGACTCCAGCCGGCAGACGAAGAAGTGCTGCACCTTGACCCCGGTAGCACCGCCGTCCTCACCGATGTGCTCGACCGTGTCCACGAAACACGGCACCACGTCGGTGATCTTGGCGCCGAGTTCCTCGTACACCTCCCGGTGCAGGGCGTCGACGACGGTCGAGTCTCCGGGTTCGACTCCGCCACCGGGGGTGACCCAGTAGGGATCGACACCGGGCTTGGTGCGCTTGATCAGGATCAGGTCGTCACCGTCCAGGAGTACGGCTCGGGCGGTGCGCTTGACCACGGGTCGGACGGTCATGGGAGAAATGTGGCCCGGCTGGTTCCACGTGAAACATCACAAAGCGCCATGACATGACCGCAGCGTGTGCGCACCGGGACGCACCCGTCAGCACCAGGTCGTCGCGGCGCGCTGAAGCCACTCATGGGCCCGGGCGATATGAGGCAGGGCGAGCGTGCCGGTCCGCACCACCAGGAAATACGTGCGCAGCGGTGGGACCGCCGGATCGTGCAGGGTGACGATCGTGCCGTCCTCCAGTGCCGGGGCACACAGGTAGCGGGGCAGTACCGCCAGTCCCGCCCCGGCGATCGCGCAGGAGAGCACGGCCCGCAGATCCGGGACGATGACCGTGCCCGTGGCGGCCGGGCGGGAGTCGAAAACGGAGGCCCAGTAGCGCGAGACGAACGGCAGTGACTCGTGGACCTCGACGAGCGGCAGGTGCTCCAGGGGCGCGGCGCCCTTCAGCCGCAGGGTGTCCGAGCCGATCCGCTCCGCCCAGTGCGGGGCCGCGACCAGTACGTGCTCCTCGTCGCAGAGGGGAGTCGCGGTGAGCAGCGCCCCGCGCGGCTGTGCCGTGCTGATGGCCAGATCATGGTGGCCGCTCGCCAGCCCGTCCAGCGCCTCCTCGGACGTCCCGAAGGAGACCCGCAGTGCGAAGCTCCGGCCGTCGTCGCCGGTCAGCCCGGTGAGCGCCGGAAGAGCACGTTCGGCGGTGAACTCCGGAGGCCCGGCCAGGTGCAGCGTCCGTGACGAGGACTCGTCGTCCAGACCGCTCTCCGCTATCTCCACCAGGGCGTCGAGATGCGGTGCAGCCTTGTGCGCGAGCTCGTCGCCGACGGTCGTCGGGATCACCCCGCGTGCCTGGCGGAGGAACAGCGGTCTGCCGAGCTGGCGCTCCAGCGTGCGGATCTGCGAGGTGACGGCGGGCTGGGAGAGGCCGAGCAGGGCGGCGGCCCGGGTGAAGGAGCCGGCTCTGTGCACGGTGACGAAGGTCCGCAGCAAGGCCAGATCCATGGCACGCCCTCCCCTGTCGCTGCCCCTCCGGCCCCCAGGCAGGCACCAACTATAAATAAGTCGATAGGTCTCTGTCGTTAGCGTGATTGGACACTGACGCAGAGTCAACTAGCCTTGGTCGTGCGGCCTTTCCCCGCGAAAGCCGTAGACGGTCCGAGCCACGAGGGGGGAGGCTCGGACCGTCCAGAGGCAGATCCGGGGGCCACTACTCGGCGGACTCGTCCAGGGCGCGCAGCACGTCGGCCACCAGGTCCTCGGGATCCTCCGCGCCGACGGACATACGGATGAAGCCCTCCGGGACGGCGTCCCCG
The DNA here is from genome assembly GCF_040609555.1 of Streptomyces sp. NPDC004658. NCBI lineage: Bacteria > Bacillati > Actinomycetota > Actinomycetes > Kitasatosporales > Streptomycetaceae > Streptomyces > Streptomyces sp. NPDC004658. Next base: position 51,054 of record NZ_JBEXKG010000001.1, on the reverse strand, counting down.
CCCCAGCGGCGACGGCGTTCGGCCGTGGACCGTACCCCGCCGAAGCTCGTCGCATCCTCCACCAGCCGCAGGGCGGCCAGGAAGCGCTCGGCACGCGTGCGCGTGGGCAGGGTGAAGGAGACGACGGAGCCGTAGCGGCGCATCTGCTGCGTGGCGATCTTGTGCGAGGGGTCGTCGGGCAGCCCGGGGTAGCGCAGGCCGGAGACCTCGGGGCGCTGGCGCAGCGCCTCGGCGACAGCGAGGGCGGTGGCGTTCTGCCGGTCGACGCGCAGCTGGAGGGTGGCGATGGACCGGTGCGCGAGCCATGCCTCCATGGGCCCGGAGATCGCGCCGACGATCTTGCGCCAGCGGCGCACGGCGGCCATCGCCTCGGCGTCGCGGCCGGTGACGTACCCCAGCAGGACATCGCCGTGGCCGGTGAGCTGCTTGGTGCCGCTGGCCACGGAGAAGTCGGCGCCCAGCTCCAGCGGGCGCTGGCCGAGCGGCGTGGCGAGGGTGTTGTCCACGGCCACCAGGGCACCGCGCGCGTGGGCCGCCTCGGCCAGGCGCCGGATGTCGCAGACGTCGAGCCCGGGGTTGGACGGCGACTCGATCCACAGCAGCCGCGCCCCGTCGAGCACCTCCAGCTGGGCGTCCCCGCCGGTCGGCGCGGTGCGTACCTCGACACCGTACGCCTCCAGCTGGGCACCGACCAGCGGCAGCACCTGGTAGCCGTCGGACGGCAGAACGACCGCGTCGCCGGCGCGCAGCTGCGAGAACAGCACGGCGGAGATCGCCGCCATGCCGGAGGCGAAGACCAGCGTCTCGGCGTCCTCCCGCCCGGGTGCCTCCAGCTCGCTGACGGCCCGCTCCAGCAGCGTCCAGGTCGGGTTGTCGTCACGGCCGTAGGCGTACGGTCCCGAGACGTCCCCGGGCAGGTGGAAGTGGGCCGCGAACACCGGTCCGGGCAGGGTCGGCTCGTTCTTGGCGGGCTCCGGCAGGCCCGCCCGTACCGCGCGCGTGCCGTCGCCGACGCGGCTCTCGTTGTTCGTGGCCTCGCTCATGCGACCCGTCCTTCCAGTTCGTCCCGTACGGCGGCGAGCAGACCGGTGCTCGCCTCCTCAACCATCTCAAGGCACTCCTCGAAGCCGTCCCGGCCCCCGTAGTAGGGGTCCGGCACGTCGAGGTCGTCGCCGGCGGCGGGGTCGTAGGAGCGCAGCAGGCGTATCTTGCGCGCGTCCTCCTCGGTGGGCGCGAGGCGCCGCAGGGCCTTGAGGTGGCCGGTGTCGAGGGCGATCACGAGGTCGAGACCCTCGAACCACGAGGGCAGGAACTGACGGGCGACGTGCTCGCTGTCGTAACCGTGCTCCTCGAGGACCGAGACGGTGCGCGGGTCGGCGGGCTCGCCCTCGTGCCAGCCGCCGGTGCCGGCGCTGTCGACCGCCACCAGGTCCTCCAGACCGGCCTCGGCCACGCGCGCGCGGAAGACGGACTCCGCCATCGGGGAGCGGCAGATGTTGCCGGTGCACACGAAACAGACGCGGTAGGTCATGCGCTCAGTCCTCGTCGGGCAGGACGAGGTGCAGCGCCCAGGAGACGACGGAGACGATCAGACCGCCGACCACGGCCGTCCAGAAGCCCTCCACATGGAAACTCAGGTCGAGTTTGCCGCACACCCAGGAGGTCAGCAGCAGCATCAGCGCGTTCACGACCAGGGTGATCAGGCCCAGGGTCAGGATGAACAGCGGGAAGGTGAGCACTTTCACCACCGGCTTGACCAACCAGTTCACCAGGCCGAAGATCAACGCGACGACGATCAGCGTGCCGGCCTTCTTGGCGGTGTTGTCACCCGTCAGGGTGATCTTGTCGAGCAGCCATACCGCGACCGCCAGGGCGCCCGCGTTGGCGATCGTCTTGACTACGAAATTCTTCATGTGTCTGATCGTGGCAGACCGGGCGGACGCCGGCCGGACGGACGGCAAGCGGTACGACGGCGGGCAGCGGACAGCGAGCAGTGAGGCGAGGGCGGCAGCGGCGATGAAGGCATTCCGGCTGGACGAACTGGAGGCGGAACGTACCGCCAACGAGGGCGCCTATCTGCAGTTCCTGCGCGAGCGGAACATGTCGGTCGGCCTGTACGCCCTCAACGCGGGCGAGCACGACCCGCAGAAGCCGCACGGCCAGGACGAGGTCTACTTCGTCGTCAGCGGCCGGGCCTCGATCACCGTCGGTCTGGAGACGACCGAGGTGGCGCGGGGCAGCGTCGTGTACGTGCCCGCCGGGGTCGCCCACAAGTTCCACCACATCAGCGAGGACCTCAGGGTCCTCGTCGTGTTCTCTCCGCCCGAGGCGTGACCCTGGAGCCCCGGGTTCCCTAGGGGACGGGTCAGGGGAGGACAAGGGATGCGGAACCCCCGCAAGGGCCCTCCACGGCCCTAGCATCGAGTGCGGAACATCGACAACGCACGAGAACGCAAAGGACGAGGGCGATGCGAGAGATCTTCGCGGGGCTGCCGTGGTGGGTGAAGTGGGTCGCGGTGCCGGTCATCGCCCTGGTCGTGTTCGGCGGCCTGATAGCGACGGTGGTCGGGTTCGTGATCGGCCTGCTGTTCAAGGTGCTGGTCTTCGTCGCCCTGGTCGGCGGCCTCATCTACCTCGTCCGCAAGTTCATGGGGAACTCCTCGTCGCGCAGCGACTGGTGAGGCACCAGGGAGCCGGTCACCCGTGACGGAGGGCCGGTTCCCTCGGGCGGGGGAAGTTTCACGCGGAAGCCGTCCGCGGGCGGTGGCGGCGGTTAAAGTCCGGAACTCCCCACGGGGTCCGGCCCCGTGGGCGGCGCAGACCCCCCTCCGTGCTCTTCCTCGCACGGGCTGCCCCTCGCGCTCCGGGAGTGACCCTTGGCCACGGTTGACACCGCACCGGCGGAACCCCACGCACCCCCCGCCCCACCGCGCTCCTGCGCGCCCCCCGTCCAACGACCGGTGCCCCTGGCCGTCCCGGACCAGCCACAGGCGGCGGACATCCCCGGACCTCCGCGTGCCGCGGACCGCTGCGGACCACCGCCCTCCGCCGGCCGGCCGGGATCACCGGCCGCCCCCACTCCCACCTCCACGCTCATCGGCTCCGTCCAGCGCGCCATGCGCCTGCTGGAGACCGTCGCCGCGCACGCCTACGGTGCCACCGCCAAGCAACTCGCCCGTGAGACCGGGCTCGCGCTGCCCACGGCGTACCACCTGCTGCGCACCCTGGTCCACGAGGGCTATCTGCGCCGGGAGAAGGGGCTGTTCTTCCTCGGCGACGCGGTGGAGCGACTGGCCTGCAGTGGAGCGCAGCAGAAACGTCGCAGCACGGTGGCGGACACGCTCGCGCACTGGCGGGATTCCATCGGTGTGCCGGTGTACTACGCGATGTACCGGGACGGGGAGATCGAGGTCATGTGCGTCTCCGACTCCCGCCAGACGCCCGCGGTGGAGGAGTGGGCGGACTTCCGCGAGACCGGCCACGCGCACGCGATCGGACAGTGCCTGCTCTCCCAGCTGGACGAGGACGCCCGGCGCGACCACCTCGCCCGGTACCCCGTACGGCCCCTCACGCCGTACACCGTGCGGGACAACGACGCGCTGCTGCGGCGTCTGACCCGGATGCGGCGCATGGAACCGGTGGTGGAACGCCAGGAGTACGCGGTGGGCACCGTCTGCGCGGCGGTCCCGATCACGGTGGGCACCACCGCGGCCACCATGGCCATCTCCCTGCCCCTTCAGCAGGCCGACCGGCTGATGCCCGCGGCACAGCGGCTGCAGGCGGAGATCGGGCGGCATCTGGGATCGCTCACTCTCTCTATCAGTATGTGAAAACTTACTCCTTGTGATCTCCCGTGTACTTTCAGCAAGATTTGACCACGGTCAGAGGGATCAATCCCGGCCAGTCGATGTCATATGACGGGATAGGCGATGCGCGAGTCCGTACAGGCAGAAGTCATGATGAGCTTTCTCGTGTCGGAGGAGCTCTCCTTCCGCATCCCGGTGGAGTTGCGCTACGAGACCTGTGATCCGTATGCCGTACGCCTCACCTTCCATCTGCCCGGCGATGCGCCCGTGACCTGGGCATTCGGCCGGGAGTTGCTGATCGACGGGGTCGGCCGCCCGTGCGGGGAGGGGGACGTGCACATCGCCCCCGTCGACACCGAGGTGCTGGGTGAGGTGCTGATCCGGCTTCAGGTCGGCGGCGACCAGGCCCTGTTCCGTTCGTCGGCGCCGCCGCTCGTGGCCTTCCTGGATCGTACGGACAAGCTCGTGCCGCTCGGCCAGGAGGGCGCGCTCGCCGATTTCGACGCTCACCTCGACGAGGCCCTGGACCGCATCCTGGCCGAGGAACAGAGCGCCGGCTGAAGCGTCACTGCCCGGGTAGGCGGGCGATCCGCCGTGCCGCGTGGGACTGTGCAGGAACGCTTCTGCGGCGGGGGTCCGCTCCGGCGGGCCCGCCCCTGCACGGTGGCCCTCTGCGCGGTGACCTCCCCTGCGCGGTGGTCTCCCCCTGAGCAGCGGACCCTCCGACTAGGGACAAAGCGCTTCCGGCACCCCTTCCCCCGCGTCACCGCTTCCGGCGTCGGCCCCGTCCGCCGCGTGCCGGTGTGCGCTGTGCCCCCACGGGCGCGGTGGCAGCGGGGCCGGGCCGGTCGGCCGACACGACGAGCGCGGCCAGCGCGGTGGTGACCGGCACCGAGGCGACCAGACCGATCGAGCCCACCAGCGTGCGCACGATCTCCTCGGCCACCAGCTCGCTGTTGGCCACGGTGCCGACGCTGCTCTGCGCGATCGAGAACAGCAGAAGGAGCGGCAGTGCGGCACCGGCGTAGGCGAGCACGAGGGTGTTGACCACGGATGCGATGTGGTCGCGGCCGATGCGGATGCCCGCCCGGTACAGTCCCCGCCAGCCCATCGACGGGTTGGCCTCGTGCAGCTCCCAGACGGCCGAGGTCTGCGTCACCGTCACGTCGTCCAGGACGCCGAGCGAGCCGATGATGACGCCGGCCAGCAGCAGACCGCTCATGTCGATCGACGGATACAGGCCGTGGATCAGGCCGGTGCTGTCGTCCGTGTTGCCGGTCAGGGCGGCCCAGCCGATGAACAGCGAGCCGAGCACGCCGATCAGGCAGAGTGAGATCAGCGTGCCGAGCACCGCCACCGACGTACGCGCCGACAGACCGTGGCACATGTACAGGGCGATCAGCATGATGGCGCTCGAACCGACCACGGCCACCAGCAGCGGGTTCGCACCCTCCAGGATCGCCGGCAGGATGAACAGCGTCAGGACCAGGAAGCTCACGGCCAGGGCGACCAGCGCCATGACGCCGCGGAGCCGGCCCACCACCACGACGGCGACCGCGAAGATCCCCGCGAGCAGTGCCATGGGGAACTTCCGGTTCACATCGGTCACCGAGTACTGCAGATCCTTGGGGGCGGAGGGCTCGTAGGCGACCACGACCTTCTCGCCCTGGTCCAGCTGTCGTGACTGGTCCGGCTGCACGACCTCGGTGAAGGTACGGCCCTTGTCCTTGCCGGTGTCGACCCGGATGGTGGCCTTCTTGCACCGTTCGTTGGCCTTCGCCTCCGCCGACGCGCCCTGCGCGGTGGAGGTGGCGCCGGTCGGGCTGCTGCCGGACGCGTTCACCGACTTGCAGCTGACCTCGACGACCCGGGTGACCGTCGCCTGCTGGGTCTGCCGGTCGAAGCCGACGCCGGTGCGTTTATGGGAGGGGGCCTGCCCGGGCCAGAGCACCACGAGGCCGACCAGGACCGCAGCGGTGAAGGGGACCAGGATCGCCGCGATGACCTTGCGCAGGTGCTGGGAGACGGGCGCCGCGGGGCCGTGACTGTGACTGTGGCCGTGCGAGTGGCTGTTGCCGTCCGAGTGATCGTGGCTGTGTGGACGGTGGCCGTGTCCGTCGCCCTGTTCCGGGTCGTCCCGGCGGGGCGGCTCGGGCGGCTGGTAGGGGTACTGCTCGATCCTGGTCACCGCCCGATCATCGCAAGAACGGTGGGGGCCCACTGTTCACCGCGCCACACATGACGCTAGCGTGGAGGCACCTTTGCACACGCGGGAGCTCGGAGCACCGGGCTGAGAGGGCGCTGACCTCCGTACACGCGATGTTTCACGTGGAACAAGAGGTGTTCCACAGGAAATGTCGGCAGACGGAAACCGCTGCGTCGACCGCTGAACCTGTTACCGGGTAATGCCGGCGTAGGGAGTAGGTCTCATGGCCAACAAGGACACACGCACGCCTGCCTCCATCCAGGACGAGAAGTCCCAGGAGGCCGGGAAGTCCATCGGCTGGCACAAGGCGTACGTCGAGGGCTCACGCCCCGATCTGCGCGTGCCGGTCCGTCAGGTGCACCTCACCAACGGGCAGTCGGTCACGCTGTACGACACGTCGGGCCCGTACACCGATCCACTCGTCGACACGGACGTCCGCCGCGGTCTGCCGCCACTGCGGGAGAACTGGATCATCGCGCGCGGTGACACAGAGGAGTACGCGGGTCGGCCGGTCCGTCCCGAGGACGACGGGATCAAGCACACCTCGCCGCGCGGCGGGCTGCGGAACCTCGACGCGGTCTTCCCCGGACGCCCGCGTCAGCCGCGGCGGGGCCGCAACGGCCAGGCGGTGACGCAGCTGGCGTACGCCCGCCGGGGCGAGATCACGCCCGAGATGGAGTTCGTGGCCCTTCGGGAGAACGTGTCCCCTGAGGTGGTCCGCGAGGAGATCGCGGCGGGCCGGGCCGTGCTGCCGGCCAACGTCAACCACCCGGAGATCGAGCCGATGATCATCGGCAAGCGGTTCCTGGTGAAGGTGAACGCCAACATCGGCAACTCGGCGGTGACCTCCTCCATCGAGGAGGAGGTGGAGAAGATGACCTGGGCGACCCGCTGGGGCGCCGACACGGTCATGGACCTGTCCACCGGCCGCAACATCCACACCACCCGCGAGTGGGTCCTGCGCAACTCCCCCGTCCCCATCGGCACGGTGCCGCTCTACCAGGCCCTGGAGAAGGTCGACGGCAAGGCCGAGGAACTGACCTGGGAGATCTACAAGGACACCGTCATCGAGCAGGCCGAGCAGGGCGTGGACTACATGACGGTCCACGCGGGCGTCCGGCTGCCGTACGTCCCGCTCACCGCCAACCGCAAGACCGGCATCGTCTCCCGCGGCGGTTCGATCATGGCCGCGTGGTGCCTGGCGCACCACAAGGAGTCGTTCCTGTACGAGAACTTCGAGGAACTGTGCGAGATCCTCGCCGCCTACGACGTCACGTACTCGCTGGGCGACGGCCTGCGGCCGGGCTCCATCGCGGACGCCAACGACGAGGCACAGTTCGCGGAGTTGAGGACGCTCGGGGAACTCAACAGGATCGCCAGGCGTTTCAACGTACAGACCATGATCGAGGGCCCGGGGCACGTCCCGATGCACAAGATCAAGGAGAACATCGACCTTCAGCAGGAGATCTGCGATGAAGCTCCGTTCTATACGCTCGGCCCGCTGACCACGGACGTCGCGCCGGCGTACGACCACATCACCTCCGGCATCGGCGCCGCGATGATCGCCTGGTGGGGCACGGCGATGCTCTGCTACGTCACGCCCAAGGAGCACCTGGGCCTGCCCAACCGGGACGACGTCAAGACCGGCGTCATCACCTACAAGATCGCCGCACACGCGGCGGACCTCGCCAAGGGGCATCCCGGAGCGCAGGAGTGGGACGACGCCCTGTCCGACGCTCGCTTCGAGTTCCGGTGGGAGGACCAGTTCAACCTCGCGCTGGACCCGGACACGGCTCGGGAGTTCCACGACGAGACGCTGCCTGCGGAGCCCGCCAAGACGGCGCACTTCTGCTCCATGTGCGGCCCGAAGTTCTGCAGCATGAAGATCTCGCAGGACATCCGGCGTGAGCACGGCGGCAGCCGGGCCGAGATCGAGGAGGGCATGGCCCAGAAGTCGAAGGAGTTCGCGGCGGCCGGCAACCGGGTGTACCTGCCGATCGCCGACTGAACGACGCATGCGGAACTCGTCGCGCCGGCCGGTCCGATGGCGGCCGGCTGGTGCGACGGGCGCCGTGGGGTGCGCGGCCGGCCGGGGTGACGGCGGCGGACCGGTGGGCCGCTCGGGTCACTCGGGCCGGTGTTCCGGGCCGCCGAAGTCCGGGCTCGTGTAGTCGGGGCTGGTGAAGCTCGGGCGGCCGGTCCCGGTGCCGTCCTCGGGGCTGGTGAAGCCGGGGCGGTCGTAGCCGAGGCGCGGGATGCGGCCGGTCGGTGCGGGCGGGGTCGGCGGATGCGCCGCGGGCGGGCCGGGCTCGCTGAGTGCCTCCCGGAGGAAGGGCAGGATGCCGCGCTCCAGCAAGGCGTCCCGCCAGGCCTCCTTGGCCCTGGCCAGTTCCTCGTGGGCCGCGTCCCGTGCCCGGTCGTCCGCCGGGGTGCTGTTGCGCAGGGCGGTGAGCAGCAGTCCGACCGCGGCGACGAGGATCGCCGCCGCGGTGATGGCACCGAACACCCAGCCGGCGGTGAGCATGGTCCGGGCGAAGGCCTGGCCGGGGTCGAGCATCTTCAGGATGTAGCCGACGAGCAGGAAGATCACCGCGGCGGTTCCGGAGAGGACGGGAGCCAGGACGGCGATGACCGCGATGGCGCCCGCGCCGGCGCTCTCGGCGGCTTCGCCGAGGGTGGTGGCGAGGCCCGTGGCGGTCGCCCCAGGGTCCGCTTCCTCGGAGTCGCCGACGGCCGGCGGACCGGACAGCGCCGGGTGGCGCAGTGCGTCGCGCAGCTTGACGTAGTGCTGGTACTCGGCCGCCGCGGCTGCCGTGATCAGGGCGGAGGCGTTGAGCGCCATGGTGCGCAGTTGTTCGGAGTTGAGCCGCTGTCCGACGGCGGCCAGTTCCGGTCGGTGCGGTGCGGAGCGCAGCGCCTCATCGAGGAGCCGCTCGAATTCCTGGCGGTCCTCGCTCTGCAGGTGCTGCGGAACGCTGTTCATGTGCATCCCCCGATGCTCCGTAGGGCTTGGGGCTCGCACGCCGGCGAGCCGTCGGGCAGAAACGGAGGGGAGCCTGCTACGGATAAGCCGATGGTAGAGCCGTGACGGCGCGCGGTGACAGGGGATTGCCGGAATTTGCGGTCCGGCCTGCGCGTACGCGGCTGGGGGAGGTCCGCCCGACGAACGGTCAGTTGTCCAGGGGCAGTTGCTGGACCAGCAGCTTTCCGGCCATGGTCACTCCGCCGTCCATGGCGATGGCCAGTCCGTCGGCGTAGACGTGCGGTCCCTCGACGACCGGGCGGGTGCTCTCCTCGCCGTCCTCGGAGCCGACCTGGCCGAGGAGATAGGGAATGGGGCTGTGCCCGTGAACGACCCGGGTGCCGCCGTACGTATCGAGGAGGGAGCGCACGGCGTCGGCGCCGCCCTCGTCGCGGAAGGAGAAGCGCTTGGTGAACTTGCGGAACAGGTCCCAGACCTCGTCGGCGTCGTTGCGGGTCAGAGCCTCGCGGACGGTGTCGTTGACCGCTTCGATGGAGTCGCCGTAGTCGAGGTAGGCGGTGGTGTCGGAGTGGAGGAGCAGATAGCCGTCGACCTCCTCGACGGCGTCGAGGCGGGCCATCCACTGCAGGTGGTGGTCCTGGAGGCGGTCCATGTCGGTCTTCTGGCCGCCGTTGAGCAGCCAGGCCGCCTGGAAGGTGGCGGTGCCCGCGCCGGAGTTGACCGGGGTGTCGCCGAACCGTTTGGCGCCGAGGAGCAGCAGCTCGTGGTTGCCCATGAGGGCCTTGCAGTAGCCGCCGGCGGCCGCCGCCTCGGCGGACAGCCGCATGACCAGGTCGATGACGCCGATGCCGTCCGGGCCGCGGTCGGTGAAGTCGCCGAGGAACCACAGCCGGGCGGTGCCGGCGCACCACTGGCCGGAGGCGTCGATCAGGCCCTGCTCCTGAAGGGCCGCCACCAGCTCGTCCAGGTAGCCGTGGACGTCACCGACGACGTAGAGCGGGCCGGGCCCGGTCGCGGGCTGCGGGGCCGGGGCGGCGGGGGCGGGCTCGACGGGGACCTGGAGGGTGTCGCCGCGGTTGATGACGGGCAGGTCGCGCTGGGTGGGGGTGTAGCCGTCGGGGTACGCCTCGTCGGTGGGCGGCACCACGTCGCCGGGGTGGACGTGCTGGACGTACGGACCGGTCTCGTGGACGTACGCGGGTACCCGGAAGTCGCGCAGCGTCGCCGTCCGCTCCGCCTCGGGTCCCTGACCGGCCCCCTGAGTCATCAGACCCCTCCACCATCGCGCCGCATCTGCACCGCTTCGGACTGCCTGGTCGCAGCGGTCCGCGGTGTCGTGGGCCCATCATAGGAATGCGCGTCGCGCCGTGTGATGACCCAGGGGTGGTGAATCGGAACAAGACTCCAGTTCACCGCGGCTTTCGCCCCGTTTGGGCAGATGTTCGGCCTGCTGGCGGCCGGACGATTCCTCGGTCCGGCGGGTTCGCCCCGCCCGGACCGTGCCGGCCGGTCCTCCGCACCGGCCGGTCACCTCTTCCGCACCGGCCGGGCCCCACGCGGGCCGGTGCGGCGGGTGGTGCTACTTCTCGTCCGGTGTCCGCGGCGGGCTGACCGTCGTGCGCGGGGACCGCCGCTGGGAGGAGGTGCGCACGATCAGTTCGGTCGGTATCACCTGCTCGACCGGCTGGTCCGACTCGACGCCCTCGATGGCGTCGATGAGGAGCTGGACGACGGCGGTGCCGATGCGGCGCGGCTTCAGGGACAGGGTGGTGATGGGCGGCTCGGTGCTGGCGTACACGGTGGACTCGCTGCAGCACACCAGCAGCAGGTCGTCGGGGACGCGCAGGCCGTAGCGGCGGGCGGCGGCGAGCAGGTCGGTGCCGTTGGGGTCGAACAGCCCGTACACCGCGTCGGGCCGGTCGGGGCGGGCGAGCAGCCGGTCGGCGGCGACGGCACCCGCGCACGGGTCGTGCGCGGGGTAGGCCTCGTAGACCGGGTCCTGGCCGACCCGTTCGCACCAGCGCAGGTACGCGGTGGTCGACAGGTGGGTGTACGTGTCCGTCGTGGTGCCCGTGAGCAGGCCGATGCGGCGGGCGCCGGCGGCGGCGAGGTGGTCGAGGATGCCGAGTACGGCCGCCTCGTGGTCGTTGTCGACCCAGGCGGTGACGGGGAGCGCGCCGGCCGGGCGGCCGTCCGAGACGACCGGCAGGCCCTGCCGGACCAGCTCGCTGACGACCGGGTCCTGGTCGGAGGGGTCGATGACGACCGTGCCGTCCAGGGCGACGTTGGACCAGACGTCGTGGCGGGAGGTCGCGGGCAGGATGACCAGGGCGTAGCCGCGGGCGAGCGCGGCCGAGGTCGCGGCCCGGGCCATCTCGGCGAAGTAGGCGAACTCGGTGAAGGTGAAAGGTTCATCCCCGTACGTCGTCACGGTCAGGCCGATCAGACCCGACTTGCCGGTACGGAGGGTGCGGGCGGCGGCCGACGGCCGGTACCCCAGCCGGTCGGCGACCTCACGGACATGGCGCCGGGTGGCATCCGGGAGCCGGCCCTTGCCGTTGAGGGCGTCGGACACGGTCGTGATGGAGACCCCGGCGGCGGCGGCGACGTCTCTGATGCCCGCCCGGCCCGGCCGGCTGCCTCGACGTGAGGTTTCCGCGCGGCTCACCTGGTGCTTCCCTGCTGCTGTCATGGCGAGCCGATAGTAGGGCTCATGCGGTGGGGTAGTGCGGACGCATATGCACGCGTTGACAGGCACGTTTCTGCATGGTCATTGGAGGTCAACTTCCTTGGAACCCAAGGTTGTTGACCGATCCAATAGTAAGACGTGACTTGTCGACGCGGATGGACCTACCAAGTCCCCGATGTCTCGAAGAGGTCTCAACTCACCTTCACGGGGGACGCGCGCCACGGCGCAAGCTACCGGCGCATAGATATATGTACGGCGCGCCCCCCGAAACGTACGCCTTCGTACGGGGATGCCCTGGATGCCGGTGGAAGACGTGAGCTTGGCAACCTCCCGGCGGCGACGGCCGCACTGCCGGCCCTCCCGCACCTGTTCGCAGCGGCGCCGAATCCTCTTAAGGTGAGGAGTATTGGATGCCGGCGGTGTCGACGGGCCGCCGGTGGTCGCGAGGAGGACTGCGGTGAGCGAGACGAGCCCGAAGCTGCGCGCCGAGCTGGAGGGTATCCCCACCTACAAGCCGGGGAAGCCGGCCGCGGCCGGCGGTCCGGTCGCCTACAAGCTGTCCTCCAACGAGAACCCGTACCCGCCGTTGCCCGGCGTGCTGGAGAGCGTGACGGCGGCGGCCTGCGACTTCAACCGCTACCCGGACATGGCCTGCACCGGGCTGATGAACGAGCTGTCCGACCGCTTCGGTGTGCCGCTCTCCGACCTGGCCACCGGCACCGGTTCGGTCGGCGTCGCCCAGCAACTGATCCAGGCCACCAGCGGCCCCGGTGACGAGGTGATCTACGCCTGGCGGTCGTTCGAGGCGTACCCGATCATCACGCAGATCAGCGGCGCACGCTCGGTGCAGGTGCCGCTGACGCCGGGCGATGTGCACGACCTGGACGCGATGGCGGACGCGATCACCGACCGGACCCGGCTGATCTTCGTCTGCAACCCCAACAACCCGACCGGCACGGTGGTGCGGCGGGCCGAACTGGAGCGGTTCCTCGACCGGGTGCCCGCTGATGTGCTGGTGGTGCTGGACGAGGCCTACCGGGAGTTCATCCGCGACCCCGAGGTGCCCGACGGTGTCGAGCTGTACCGGAAGCGGCCCAACGTCTGCGTCCTGCGGACGTTCTCCAAGGCCTACGGGCTCGCCGGGCTGCGCGTCGGTTTCGCGATCGCCCACGAGCCGGTGGCGGCGGCGCTGCGCAAGACGGCGGTGCCGTTCGGGGTGAGTCAGCTGGCTCAGGAGGCTGCGATCGCTTCGCTGCGGGCCGAGGACGAACTGCTGGGCCGGGTGGGTTCGCTGGTGTGCGAGCGCACGCGTGTGGTCGACGCGCTACGGGCCCAGGGCTGGACGGTGCCGGAGACGCAGGCCAACTTCGTATGGCTGCGGCTCGGGGAGAGCACGGTGCCGTTCGCACAGGCGTGTGAGGAGCACGGGGTGGTGATCCGGCCGTTCCCGGGCGAGGGTGTGCGGGTGACGGTCGGGGAGGCCGAGGCGAACGACATCTTCCTGAAGGTGGCGGAGGGGTTCCGCAAGGAGCTGTAGTCCGGCGGCAGCCCTATTCGTCGATCAGCTCCACCCGGATGGGGTCGCCGTCGGGTACGGTCGCCAGCAGGTCGGCGTCCCCCTCCACGCTGCCGAGAACATTGCACGGGCTCGCGAGGCGGCACTCCTCGCCTCGCGAGATCGGCGTGGGGCCGTAGGGGAGGGCGAGTGCGTCGCCGTCCGTCCAGAAGGCCACCGTGCCTGGTTCCACGATCTGTCGCGCGTCCGTTTCACGTGAAACCGAGACGCCTGTGTCGAAATACACCTCCTCACCCCATGTGCGCGCGGTCGAAGCGAGGGGTAGCGCCTTGGCCAGAGCCTGGGCTGTCGGGGTGGTCGCGTCGAGGGTCGCGGTGACGTTGCCCGCGGGCCAGGAGATGCGTATCTGCATGGCGGGAAATTCAACAAGATGTTGAAGTCGCTGCCAAGACCTTGACGTGACGGCGGAGGGGGGACCCCCCTCCGCAGGCTGAAAATCAGTGCGTCATAATGGCTTGTGAATGTGAACGCGTTCACAAGCGCGTCCCGTTTGCTCCTTATGTATGCAGCAAAAGGGGCGAACCGCCGCTGTACCACGCCGTAGTAAGGAGAGTGACGACGTGGACCTGGCTTTGGCGCCGGAGACACTGGCGCGCTGGCAGTTCGGCATCACCACCGTCTACCACTTCCTGTTCGTTCCGCTGACGATCTCCCTGGCCGCGCTCACGGCCGGGCTGCAGACGGCCTGGGTGCGCACGGAGAAGGAGAAGTACCTCAGGGCGACGAAGTTCTGGGGCAAGCTCTTCCTGATCAACATCGCGATGGGTGTGGTCACCGGCATCGTGCAGGAGTTCCAGTTCGGCATGAACTGGTCCGACTACTCACGCTTCGTCGGGGACATCTTCGGCGCCCCGCTCGCCTTCGAGGCGCTGATCGCGTTCTTCTTCGAGTCCACCTTCATCGGCCTGTGGATCTTCGGGTGGGACAAGCTGCCCAAGAAGATCCACCTGGCCTGCATCTGGATGGTCTCGATCGGCACGATCCTGTCGGCGTACTTCATCCTCGCGGCGAACTCCTGGATGCAGCACCCGGTCGGCTACAAGATCGACAAGGCCAGGGGGCGGGCCGAGCTGACCGACTTCTGGGCCGTGCTGACCCAGAACACCGCTCTCAGCCAGGCCTTCCACACCCTGTCCGCGGCCTTCCTGACCGGTGGTGCCTTCATGGTGGGCATCTCCGCCTACCACCTGGCCCGCAAGAAGCACATCCGCGAGATGAAGACCTCGCTGCGGCTCGGCCTGGTCACCGTGGTCATCGCCGGCCTGCTCACCGCGGTCAGCGGCGACACCCTCGGCAAGGTGATGTTCAAGCAGCAGCCGATGAAGATGGCCGCCGCCGAGGCGCTGTGGGACGGCCAGAAGCCGGCGCCGTTCTCGATCTTCGCCTATGGCGACGTGGACAAGGGCCACAACACCGTGGCCATCGAGATCCCGGGTCTGCTGTCCTTCCTCGCCGATGACAGCTTCACCTCGTACGTGCCCGGCATCAACGACGTGAACAAGGCCGAGCAGCAGAAGTTCGGGCCCGGTGACTACCGGCCCAACATCCCCGTCGCCTTCTGGGGCTTCCGCTGGATGATCGGTTTCGGCATGGCCTCCTTCGCCATCGGGCTGGCCGGGCTCTGGCTGACCCGGAAGAAGTTCATGCTGCCGCAAGCCCTGAGGGTCGGCGAGGACGAGGTCCCACACCTGGTGCTGTTCAAGAACAAGGCGCTCAGCCCGACGCTCACCCCCTGGTACTGGCGCATCGCGACCTGGACCCTCGCCTTCCCGCTGATCGCCAACTCGTGGGGCTGGATCTTCACCGAGATGGGCCGTCAGCCCTGGGTCGTGTACGGCGTCCTGCAGACCCGGGACGCGGTCTCCCCCGGCGTCTCCCAGGCCGAGGTCCTCACCTCGATGACCGTCTTCACCGCGCTGTACGCCATCCTCGCCGTGGTCGAGGTCAAGCTGCTCGCGAAGTACGTCAAGGCCGGCCCGCCCGAGCTGACCGAGGCCGACCTCAACCCGCCCACGAAGATCGGCGGCGACACCCGTGACGCCGACAAGCCGATGGCCTTCTCGTACTAGGCCGAGGGAACAGTCATGGAACTTCACGACGTCTGGTTCGTCCTGATCGCCGTCCTGTGGACCGGCTACTTCTTCCTGGAGGGATTCGACTTCGGGGTCGGCATCCTCACCAAGCTGCTGGCCCGCAACCGGCCCGAGCGCCGGGTGCTGATCAACACCATCGGCCCGGTCTGGGACGGCAACGAGGTCTGGCTGCTCACCGCGGGCGGCGCGACCTTCGCCGCGTTCCCCGAGTGGTACGCCACCCTCTTCTCCGGCTTCTACCTGCCCCTGCTCCTCATCCTGGTCTGCCTGATCGTCCGGGGGGTCGCCTTCGAGTACCGGGCCAAGCGGCCGGAGGAGAACTGGCAGCGCAACTGGGAGACGGCGATCTTCTGGACCTCGCTGCTCCCGGCCTTCCTCTGGGGGGTCGCCTTCGGGAACATCGTGCGAGGGGTGAAGCTCGACCGGAACTTCGAGTACGTCGGCAGCATCGGAGACCTGCTCAACCCCTACGCCCTGCTCGGCGGTCTGGTGACGCTCACGCTGTTCACCTTCCATGGAGCGGTCTTCACCGCGCTCAAGACGGTCGGGGAGATCCGGGTGCGGGCCCGGAAGCTGGCCCGGTGGGTCGGTCTGGTCGCGGCCGTCGTGGCGCTCGCCTTCCTGTTGTGGACGCAGGCCGACAGTGGTGACGGCAAGAGTCTGGTGGCTCTGATCGTGGCCGTCGTCGCCCTGGTGGCGGCTCTCGTGGCCAACCAGGCCGGACGAGAGGGATGGTCGTTCGCCCTGTCGGGCGTCACCATCGTGGCGGTCGTGGCGATGCTCTTCCTGTCGCTCTTCCCGAACGTCATGCCGTCCACCCTGAACGCGGACTGGAGCCTGACGGTCACCAACGCCTCGTCGAGCCCGTACACCCTGAAGATCATGACGTGGTGCGCGGCGATCGCCACACCGCTCGTTCTGCTCTACCAAAGCTGGACCTACTGGGTCTTCCGCAAGCGGATCGGTACGCAGCACATCGCTCCTGACGCTGCGGCCGGCGCCGCGCACTGAGTCCGCCGAGGGTGCCGTTTCACGTGAAACAGCACCCTCGGTACCGAAGGGCCTGTTTCACGTGAAACCAATCGACCCCCGCCTCCTGCGCTACGCCCGCGCCACCCGTCTCTTCCTCGTCGCGGTCATCGCCCTGGGGGCCGTCGGCGCCGGTCTGGTCATCGCTCAGGCCATGCTTGTCGCCGAGATCGTCGTCGGAGCGTTCCAGCATGGCCAGTCGGTCGCCGAACTGCGCACTCCGCTGCTGTTGTTGGCCGCTGTGGCCGTCGGTCGGTCGATGGTCGCGTGGCTCACCGAACTAGCGGCCCATCGCGCCAGCGCGGCCGTGAAGTCGGAGTTGCGCGGGCGGCTGCTCGACCGTGCGGCGGCGCTCGGTCCGGGGTGGCTGAGCGGGCAACGGACCGGCTCGCTGGTCACCTTGGCCACGCGTGGGGTCGACGCCCTGGACGACTACTTCTCGCGCTACCTGCCGCAGTTGGGGCTCGCTGTGGTCGTGCCCGTGGCGGTGCTGGCCCGGATCGTCACCGAGGACTGGGTGTCCGCGGCGATCATCGTCTGCACCCTGCCGCTGATTCCGGTCTTCATGATGCTGATCGGCTGGGCCACCCAGTCCCGGATGGACCGTCAGTGGCGGTTGCTGTCCCGGTTGTCCGGCCACTTCCTGGACGTGGTCGCGGGACTGCCCACGCTGAAGGTGTTCGGCCGGGCCAAGGCACAGGCCGCGTCCATCCGGCGGATCACCGGGGAATACCGGCAGGCCACTCTGAGGACGCTGCGGATCGCCTTCCTCTCCTCGTTCGCGCTGGAGTTGCTGGCCACGCTGTCGGTCGCACTGGTCGCCGTGACGATCGGGATGCGGCTCGTCCACGGCGACATGGATCTCTCCATCGGTCTGATGATCCTCGTGCTGGCCCCCGAGGCGTATCTGCCGCTGCGGCAGGTGGGTGCGCAGTACCACGCGGCGGCGGAGGGGCTCGCCGCGGCGGAGGAGATCTTCACCGTGCTGGAGACGGCCGTGCCGGAGTCCGGCAGCGGTGCGGTGCCGACGGGCGGGCTGGCCTTCGAGGGGGTCACCGTCCGGTATCCGGGCCGCTCCTCGGATGCGGTGACCGATGTGTCGTTCACCGTCGGGCCTGGCGAGACCGTCGCGCTGGTCGGGCCGAGCGGGGTGGGCAAGTCGACGCTGCTGAGCGTGTTGCTGGGGTTCGTACGGCCCACCGAGGGGCGGGTGCGGATCGGGGGCGCGGATCTTGCCGGGCTCGATCTGGCGGAATGGCGGTCGCGGATCGCGTGGGTGCCGCAGAGGCCGCACCTGTACGCCGGGACGATCGCGGAGAACGTGCGGCTGGCTCGGCCTGACGCCGACGAGGATGCCGTGCGGCGGGCGTTGCGGGACGCGGGGGCGTGGGACTTTGTGGCGGCGCTGCCGGACGGGGCCGACACCGTGCTCGGGGAGGACGGGGCGGGGCTGTCGGCGGGCCAGCGGCAGCGGCTGGCGTTGGCCCGGGCGTTTCTCGCCGATCGGCCCGTGCTGCTGCTGGATGAGCCGACGGCTGCGCTGGACGGGGAGACCGAGGGGGAGGTCGTGGCCGCGGTGCGCAGGCTCGCGGCGGGGCGGACCGTGGTGCTCGTCGTGCACCGGCCTGCATTGCTGGGGGCGGCTGACCGGGTGGTACGGCTCGGTGGTGCCGGGGTTGTCTCGCCCCCGGGACGCAGTGGGCCCACCAGGGGACCCCTTCCCGTGGACCCCCGCCCTCGCCCAGCCGTCACCCGACTCGATGGGCCGGACGGTGAGCCGGCCGGGGACCGGCCCGGTGGGCTGGACGGCGGGCCGGAGCCGGAGCGGCGGGCCGGGGCCGGCGTGCTGCGGCGGGTCCGGGGGACGGGTGGCAAAAGGCGGGGGCGGTTGCTCGGGGCCCTGGTGCTGGGGAGTCTCGCGCTGGGGAGTGCCGTGGGGCTCATGGCGACCTCCGGCTGGCTCATCTCGCGGGCCTCTCAGCAGCCCCCGGTGCTGTACCTGATGGTGGCCGTGACCGCGACCCGGGCGTTCGGGATCGGGCGGGCGGTCTTCCGGTACGCCGAGCGGCTGGTGTCGCACGACGCCGTTCTGCGGATGCTGGCCGACACCCGTGTCGCGGTGTACCGGCGGCTGGAGCGCCTGGCTCCCGCAGGGCTGCGCGGCGCGCGACGCGGTGATCTGCTCACCCGGCTGGTCGCGGACGTGGACGCGCTCCAGGACTACTGGCTGCGCTGGCTGCTGCCCGCCGGAGTGGCCCTCGCCGTGTCCGCGGCCTCCGTCGGCTTCACGGCATGGCTGCTGCCCGAGGCCGGAGCCGTCCTCGCGGCCGGCCTGCTGGCGGCCGGTGCCGGTGTCCCCCTGCTGACCGCGACCGCGGCCCGGCGGACCGAGCGGCGGCTGGCACCCGCCAGGGGAGTGCTCGCGACCCGCGTGACCGACCTGCTCACCGGTATGGCCGAGCTGACCGTGGCCGGTGCGCTGCCGGCCCGTACCGACGCGGCCCGGCGGGCCGACGGCACCCTGACCCGGATCGCCGCGCGCGCCGCCGCCGTCACCGGGCTCGGGGACGGGCTCACCGCGCTGATCTCCGGGCTGACCGTCACGGCCACGGCGGCGTTCGGCGCCCAGGCGGTGGCGGCCGACCGGCTGAGCGGCGTGGCGATGGCCGTGGTCGTCCTGACCCCCCTGGCCGCCTTCGAGGCCGTACTGGGGCTGCCGCTCGCCGCGCGGTACCGGCAGCGGGTGCGGCGCAGCGCGGAGCGGGTGTACGAGGTCCTGGACGCCCCGGAGCCCGTGCGGGAGCCGGGCTCGCCCCGGCAGGCGCCCGCCTCGCCGTTCCCGCTGGTCGTCAGGGGCGTGGCCGCGCGGCACGCGGGACAGCGGCGCGAGGCGCTCGCCGGGCTGGACCTGACGCTGGAGGAGGGGCGCCGCGTGGCGGTGGTGGGGGCGTCCGGCTCCGGCAAGACGACCCTCGCCCAGGTGCTGCTGCGGTTCCTCGACCCGGAGGCGGGCTCGTACACGCTCGCCGGTGTGGACGCGTGCGCGCTGGACGGGGACGACGTACGGCGATTCGTGGGGCTGTGCGCGCAGGACGCGCATCTCTTCGACAGTTCGGTGCGTGAGAACCTGCTCCTGGCCAGGAAGGACGCCACCGAGGCCGACCTGCGCGGGGCGCTGGCCCGGGCCCGGCTGCTCGACTGGGTGGAGGCGCTGCCCGACGGCCTGGACACGCTGGTCGGCGAGCACGGGGCACGGCTGTCCGGCGGGCAGCGGCAGCGGCTGGCGCTGGCCCGCGCGCTGCTGGCGGGTTTCCCCGTGCTGGTCCTGGACGAGCCCGCCGAGCACCTGGATCTTCCGACGGCGGACGCGCTGACCGCCGATCTGCTGACCGCCACGGAGGGCCGTACGACACTGCTGATCACCCACCGGCTGGCGGGGCTCGACGCGGTGGACGAGGTGATCGTGCTGGACGCGGGCCGCGTGGTGCAGCGAGGACCGTACGAGCGGCTGCTCACCGAGGAGGGGCCGCTGCGGGAGATGGCGCGCCGGGAGGCCGAGGCGGAGTCGCTCGTGGGGGTGGGCTGACGCCCCCGGTGGCCGCCGGGGGCGGCGGGCCTCGTGCCGGGGCTGGGCGGAGCCGGCTGCGCGTGCCGGGTCCGTCGGCCTGCCGGGCGGCCGTGACCTGCGCGGAGCGCTACCGCACGCGGTCGGCGAGCAGGTGCTCGATCACCACCGCCACGCCGTCGTCGTTGTTGGCGACCGTGCGGCCCGAGGCGGCGGCGATGACGTCCGGGTGGGCGTTGCCCATCGCGTAGGACTGGCCGGCCCAGGTCAGCATCTCGACGTCGTTGGGCATGTCCCCGAAGGCCACGACCTCCTCGTGCGAGATGCCGCGCTCGGCGCAGCACAGGGCGAGGGTGCTGGCCTTGGACACGCCGGGGCCGCTGAGCTCCAGCAGGGCGCTGGGGCTGGACCGGGTCACGTTGGCGTGCTCGCCGACGGCCAGCCGGGCCAGGGTCAGGAACGCGTCGGGGTCGAGGGACGGGTGGTAGGCGAGGATCTTGAGCACGGGCTGGTCGGCGTCGGGGCCGTCGGGTGCGAGCAGCTTCTCGGCGGGCAGGAGATGGTCGGGTATCTCCATGTGCAGCTTGGGATAGTCCGGCTCCTGGTGGAAGCCGTACGTCTGCTCGACCGCGAACACCGTGCCGGGCGCCGCATCGCGCAGCAGCTGTACGGCCTTCAGCGCGTTGTCCCGGGCCAGCTCGCGGACCTTCACGAACCGGTGGGCGCCGGGCCCGCCGTGCAGGTCGACCACGGCGGCGCCGTTGCCGCAGATCGCCAGGCCGTGGCCGTGGACGTGGTCGCTCACCACGTCCATCCAGCGGGCCGGCCGGCCGGTGACGAAGAAGACCTCGATACCGGCCTCCTCGGCGGCGGCCAGCGCGGCGACGGTCCGTGGGGAGACCGACTTGTCGTCGCGCAGCAGAGTGCCGTCCAGGTCGGTGGCGATCAGCCGCGGCGGCAGGGCGGCGGCAGGGGTCCCGGGCTGTCTGGTCGCTGAGGTCACCCGGTCATTCTCACCCAGGCCTCCGCACGACCGTGCGGGAGTCCGCGCAGATGAGACACAGGCGACCCTCAGGGCCGCCGCCGCGGGCGGTCGGTCCGGGGGTCAGTCCAGCTGGGCGAGGGCTTCCATGGCGATCCGCTCGAAGACCTTCTCGTCGGCGGCGAAGTCGGAGTCCGGGACGGGCCAGTGGATCACGATCTCGGTGAAGCCCAGTTCCCGGTGCCGGCCGGCGAAGTCCACGAAGGCGTCCAGGGACGCGAGCGGCCGGGCGCGGTCCGGGGTGAAGCCGGTGAGCAGGACCTTGTCCAGCCCGGCGATGTCCCGCCCGGCGGCCTCGCAGGCCTCGGCCAGCTTGCCGATCTGACCGCGCAGGGCGGCGACGGACTGCTCCGGCGTGCCGGTCTCGTACAGCTTGGGATCACCGGTGGTCACCCACGCCTGGCCGTGGCGCGCGGCGAGCCGCAGGCCGCGCGGGCCGGTGGCGGCCACGGCGAAGGGAAGCCGGGGCCGCTGCACACAGCCCGGGATGTTCCGGGCCTCGTGCGCCGAGTAGAAACGGCCCTCGGACGACACCGCGTCCTCGGTGAGGAGCCGTTCGAGCAGGGGGACGAACTCGGCGAACCGGTCGGCGCGCTCCCGCGGGGTCCATGGCTCCTGGCCGAGGGCGGTGGCGTCGAAGCCGGTGCCGCCCGCGCCGATGCCGAGGGTGACCCGGCCGCCGGAGATGTCGTCCAGCGAGATGAGTTCCTTGGCGAGGGTCACCGGGTGGCGGAAGTTCGGCGAGGTGACCAGCGTGCCGAGGCGCAGCCGGTCGGTGGCCGCCGCGGCGGCCGTCAGCGTCGGGATCGCGCCGAACCAGGGGCCGTCCCGGAAGCTGCGCCAGGACAGGTGGTCGTAGGTGTACGCCGTGTGGAAGCCGAGCTGCTCGGCGCGCACCCAGGCCGAGCGGCCACCCTCGTGCCAGCGGCGGTACGGCAGGATCACGGTGCTCAGACGCAGACTCATGGGTCCGAGGTTAAGCGGCCCCGCTGACGACGGGCGAAACGGTCACCGTGTGCGGGCCGGTGCTCACGGAGCGCTCGGTGCGGGCCGGCGACAAGGGAGTGCCCGGCGCGGTCCAGCGGCGCAGAGGCTCACCGCACGGGTGCTCGCGGCCGGGGCGCTCGCGGTACGGAGGCTCAGCGCGCGCCGGCCGCATGGGCGCTCACGGCACAGCCGCTCGCCCCGCGGGCGCTCAGTGCGGGCCGGGGAAGCGGAGGTAGCGCGGCGGCACGGTCGCGGTCAGCCAGACGCCGTTGGCGCTGATGTGGAAGACATGGCCGTCGCGGTGCATCGCGCCGGAGTCCACGGACAGCACCACGGGCCTGCCCCGGCGGGCGCCGACGCGGGTGGCGGTCTCCCGGTCGGCGGAGAGGTGCACGGCGTGCCGGTTCATGGGACGCAGGCCCTCCGCGCGGATCGCGTCCAGGTGGCGGGCGACCGTGCCGTGGTACAGGTACGGCGGTGGGGTCGCCGGGGGCAGGCCGAGGTCGACGTCGATGCTGTGGCCCTGGCTGGCGCGGATCCTGCCGTCCTCGACGGCGAAACGCCGTTTGTCGTTCGCGGCGACCACGTGGTCCAGCTCCTCGCGGGTGACCGCGAACCCGTGGGCGGCGGCCGCGGCGAGCAGCGTGTCGATCTCCACCCAGCCGCCCGGGTCCGGCGTGATCCCGATCCTTCCGGGCTGGTGGCGCAGGTGTCTGGAGAGGTACTTCGACACCTTCACGGTGCGGCGTTCGTCCATGGGTCCAGCGTGCGGGAGAGACGCGGATCACGCAGGTTGTTTTCGCTCCGAGGTTTGATCCACAACCAAGTGCGGTTATCCACAGGGGAATTGGCGAAGCTGTGGACAACTGGCGTGCTCGGTGCGGCATTCGGCACCCCCACGCGTCACCACCTCGGTTCCACCCGCGCGATCCGCCGCAGCAGCCCCGGAGCGAAGCGGGACAACAGGCGGGCGCCGCGGGCCTCCGGGGTCACCGGGGCCACCGCCTTGTCGCCGGCCACCGCGTCCAGGATCGCGCCGGCCACCTTCTCCGGTGGGTAGTTGCGCAGACCGTACAGGCGGGCCGCCCTGCGCCGGCGGCGGCGTTGTTCCTCCTCGTCGACACCGGCGAAGCGGGCCGTGGAGGTGATGCCGGTGTTGACGAACCCCGGGCAGACCGCCGTGACGCCGATGTTCCGGGCGGCCAGCTCGGCGCGCAGGCACTCGGAGAGCATCAGGACCGCGGCCTTGGAGGTGCTGTAGGCGGGCAGTGCGCGCGAGGGCTGGTAGGCGGCGGCCGAGGCCACGTTGACGATGTGGCCGCCCTGGTCGCGCTCGGCCATCCGCGCGCCGAAGAGCCGGCAGCCGTGGATCACTCCCCACAGGTTCACGTCCAGCACCTTGCGCCAGTCGTCGGGCGTCGTGGCGAAGAAGGAGCCCGACAGACCGATGCCCGCGTTGTTGACCAGCACGTCCAGCACGCCGTACGCCTGGTGGACCTTCTCCGCGAGCTTCTCCATGGCCTGCTCGTCGGAGACGTCGGCCGGCTCGGCCCAGGCCTCGGGCGCGCCGGCCCGCCGGGACAGCTCGGCGGTGCGGGCGGCGGCCTCGGCGTCGCGGTCGACGGCGATCACGCGCGCGCCCGCCTCGGCGAAGGCGAGCGCCGTGGCCCTGCCGATCCCGCCGCCCGCGCCGGTGACCAGCACCAGCCGGCCGGCGAACCGGTCGGCGTGGCGCCCGGTGGGCCGCGGGGCGGGACGGCCGCCCTCGACGGCGGTCGCGAACTCCTCGATCCAGGCGGCCACCTGGTCGGGACGCGTGCGCGGGACCCAGTGCCCGGCCGGGAGCGTGCGGCGGGTCAGCCGGGGCACCCACCGGTCCAGGTCGTCGTACAGCCGCTCGGAGAGGAACGCGTCGTCCTCGGGGACGATGAGCTGCACGGGCGCGTGCGCGTACGCGTCCGGGCGCGGCCTGCGCAGCCGCGCGCGGACGTTGTCCCGGTACAGCCAGGCGCCGTGCGCGGCGTCCTCGGACAGCGAGGCGGTCGGGTAGTCGCCGCCGGTGACCCGCTCGGCCCGCTCCAGGATCTTCGGCCAGCGCTTGCCGAGGGGGCCGCGCCAGGCCAGTTCCGGCAGGGCCGGGGTGTGCAGCAGGTACACGTACCAGGACTTGGCGCCCTGGCCGAGGAGCTGGCCCGCCCTGCGGGGCGTGGGGCGCTTCACGCGCGCGTCGATCCAGTGCCCGAAGTGGTCGAGGGACGGCCCGGAGATCGAGGTGAAGGAGGCGATGCGGCCCTGGGTGCGGCCCACCGTGACGAACTCCCAGGACTGCACCGAGCCCCAGTCGTGCCCGACGAGGTGCACCGGCCGGTCCGGGCTGACCGCGTCCGCGACGGCCAGGAAGTCGTCGGTGAGCTTGGCCAGGGTGAAGCCGCCGCGCAGCGGCCGGGGTGCCGTGGAGCGGCCGTGGCCCCGGACGTCGTAGAGGACGACGTGGAAGCGGTCGGCGAGCCGTACGGCGACCCGGGACCAGACCTCCTTGCTGTCGGGGTAGCCGTGCACGAGCATCACCGTCGGCCGGCCGGGGTCGCCCAGCTCGGCCACGCACAGCTCGACCCCGCCCGTGCGCACCCAGCGCTCGCGTGCACCCTTCAAGGTCACTTCCCCTCCGCCCAGCGCCGCGTGTGCGGCGGATCGTCGTCCAGCCGGAACGTGCTCTTTCCGGGGTCCCGGGAGCCGGTGACCACCAGGATCTCCTCGAACTGCGCGCCCGTCCCCCGCAAGCCGAGGCGGCGGTCAGGGAAGCGGTACGGCGACCACGGCGGCGACCAGCGGCACTGCCGCACCCGGTCCACCTCGGGGGCGGTCACTCCGCAGGGGGAGGCGCGGTGCCGGTTGGCGTAGCCCGGCGGGCCCTGGACCGGGCCCCGGAAACCGCGCAGCCTGGCCCAGTGCTCCCTGGCCGCCGCCGTCGCCATGCCACCCCGCCCACCATCGCGGTACGTGTCCGTAACCTGACACCGCAGAATCTGGCACTTGTTAGATCCGGCGTCAACAGGCGCTCCGTACCTCTCAAGGAGGGGGCCCCTTACGGAACCCCTACACCTGGAGGCTGACGCCAAGACGGCCCTTCGGTCTGACGACGGACGTGGTCCGCGTCACTACCGTCGACGACGTGACTGTGATCGCGACCGAAAGCCTGAGCAAGCGGTTCCCCCGGGTGACCGCGCTCGACCGGCTGTCCGTGGACATCGGAGCCGGTGTGACCGGACTCGTCGGGGCCAATGGCGCCGGCAAGTCCACCCTGATCAAGATCCTGCTGGGGCTGTCCCCCGCCACGGAGGGCCACGCCGAGGTGCTCGGCCTGGACGTCGCCACCAAGGGCGCCGCCATCCGCGAGCGCGTCGGGTACATGCCGGAGCACGACTGCCTGCCGCCCGACGTCTCGGCCACCGAGTTCGTCGTCCACATGGCCCGCATGTCCGGCCTGCCGCCGGCCGCCGCCCGCGAGCGCACCGCCGACACCCTGCGCCACGTCGGGCTGTACGAGGAGCGGTACCGCCCCATCGGCGGCTACTCGACCGGCATGAAGCAGCGGGTGAAGCTCGCCCAGGCGCTGGTGCACGACCCCCAGCTGGTCTTCCTCGACGAGCCGACCAACGGCCTCGACCCGGTCGGCCGCGACGAGATGCTCGGCCTGATCCGCCGCATCCACACCGACTTCGGCATCTCGGTCCTCGTCACCTCGCACCTGCTCGGCGAGCTGGAACGCACCTGCGACCACGTCGTCGTCATCGACGGCGGCAAGCTCCTGCGCTCCAGCTCCACCACCGACTTCACCCAGACCACGACCACCCTCGCGATCGAGGTCACCGACAGCGAAACCCACCCGGACGGCACCCGCGCGGTCCGCGACGCGCTCCACGCGCGCGGTGTGGACACGCACGCGGAGGCCGGCGGCCTGCCCGGCGCCGGACACATCCTGCTGCTGACCGCCACGGGCGACGAGACCTACGACCTCGTCCGGGACGTGGTCGCCGACCTCGGCCTCGGCCTGGTCCGCATGGAGCAGCGCCGGCACCACATCTCCGAGGTGTTCACCAGCAGCGACGAACAGCGGAAGGAGGCCGTCGGCCATGGCGGTTGAGCAGCCCACGCCGGCGATGGCCGGCGCCGACCAGTCCCGCATCCACGACATCGGCTACCGCGGCTACGACGGCCCCCGCCTCGGCCGCGCCTACGCCCGCCGCTCGCTCTACTCGCAGTCCCTGCGCGGCGCCTACGGCCTCGGCCGCTCGGTGAAGTCCAAGGTGCTGCCGATGCTGCTGTTCGCGGTGATGTGCGTGCCCGCGGCCATCATGGTGGCCGTCGCCGTCGCCACCAAGGCGCACGAACTGCCGGTGTCCTACACCCGGTACGCGATCATCATGCAGGCCGTGATCAGCCTGTACGTCGCCTCCCAGGCGCCCCAGGCGGTCTCCCGCGACCTGCGCTTCAAGACCGTGCCGCTGTACTTCTCGCGGCCCATCGAGACCGCCGACTACGTCCGCGCCAAGTTCGCGGCGCTCGCCTCGGCGCTGTTCATCCTGACCGCCGCACCGCTCGTCGTGCTCTACGTGGGTGCGCTGCTGGCCAAGCTGGACTTCGCCGACCAGACCAAGGGATTCGCCGAAGGACTCGTCTCCGTGGCCCTGCTCTCACTGCTCTTCTCCGGCATCGGCCTGGTCATCGCCGCGTTCACGCCGCGCCGCGGCTTCGGCATCGCCGCCGTGATCGCCGTACTGACCATCTCCTACGGCGCGGTCACCACGCTCCAGGCCATCGCCGATACCCAGGGCAGCACCGGCGCCATCCCGTGGATCGGCCTGTTCTCGCCGGTCACGCTCATCGACGGGGTGCAGTCGGCGTTCCTGGGCGCGACCACCCGGGCCCCCGGCGGGGTCGACCCGAGCACCGCCCAGGGCCTGGTCCACGTCCTCGTCGTCCTCGGACTCATCACGGCCTGCTACGGCCTCCTGGTGCGGCGCTACACGAAGGTGGGCCTGTGACCACACTCAGCATCGACCACGTCTCCCGCTGGTTCGGCAACGTGGTCGCCGTCAACGACATCACCATGACCATCGGCCCCGGCGTCACCGGTCTGCTCGGCCCCAACGGCGCCGGGAAGTCCACCCTCATCAACATGATGGGCGGCTTCCTCGCCCCCTCCACCGGCACGGTCACCCTCGACGGACAGCCGGTGTGGCGCAACGAGGAGATCTACCGGCACATCGGCATCGTCCCCGAGCGGGAGGCGATGTACGACTTCCTCACCGGCCGTGAATTCGTCGTCGCCAACGCCGAACTGCACGGCCTCGGCGACAAGGCCGCCCAGCGCGCCCTCGCCACGGTCGAGATGGAGTACGCCCAGGACCGGAAGATCTCCACGTACTCCAAGGGC
This sequence comes from Streptomyces sp. NPDC004658, assembly GCF_040609555.1. NCBI lineage: Bacteria > Bacillati > Actinomycetota > Actinomycetes > Kitasatosporales > Streptomycetaceae > Streptomyces > Streptomyces sp. NPDC004658. Next base: position 23,641 of record NZ_JBEXKG010000001.1, on the reverse strand, counting down.
ATGCGGCAGCGCGTGAAGATGGCCAGCGCCCTGGTCCACGATCCGTCGCTGCTCCTGCTGGACGAGCCGTTCAACGGCATGGACCCGCGCCAGCGCATGCAGCTCATGGACCTGCTGCGCAAGATGGGCGACGAGGGCCGCACGGTGCTGTTCTCCTCGCACATCCTCGAAGAGGTCGAGCAGCTCGCCCGGCACATCGAGGTCGTCGTCGCCGGACGGCACGCGGCCAGCGGTGACTTCCGCAGGATCCGCCGCCTGATGACCGACCGCCCGCACCGCTACCTGGTCCGCTCCAGCGACGACCGGGCCCTCGCGGCGGCGCTGATCGCCGATCCGTCGACGGCCGGCATCGAGGTCGACCACGCCGAGGGCGCCCTGCGCGTCCAGGCCGTCGACTTCGGCCGCTTCACCGCCCTGCTGCCGAAGGTCGCCAGGGACCACGGCATCCGGCTCCTCACGGTCTCGCCGTCCGACGAGTCCCTGGAGTCCGTCTTCTCGTACCTGGTCGCGGCGTAGGAGGCCGAAGATGTACGACCCCACCGTCGCCCGGCTCACCTACCGGGCCCTGCTCGGCCGCCGCCGGGCCCTCATCCTCGGCGCGCTGCCGCTGCTGCTCATCGTGATCTCCGTGGCCGTCCGCGCCCTGACCGGAGCCGACGACCAGACGGCCTCGGACGTCCTCGGCGGCTTCGCGCTCGCCACCATGGTGCCGATCATCGGTGTCATCGCGGGAACCGGCGCGATCGGCCCGGAGATCGACGACGGCTCCGTCGTCTACCTGCTGTCCAAGCCGCTCAAGCGTCCCACGATCATCTTCACCAAGCTGATCGTCGCCATCGCCGTCACCATGGTCTTCTCGGCGGTGCCGACCCTGATCGCCGGCCTGATCCTGAACGGCAACGGCCAGCAGATCGCGGTCGCCTACACGGTCGCCGCGCTCGTCTCCTCCATCGCCTACTCGGCGCTGTTCCTGCTCCTGGGCACCGTCTCCCGGCACGCGGTGGTCTTCGGGCTCGTCTACGCCCTGGTCTGGGAGGCGCTGTTCGGCTCCCTGGTGCCGGGCGCGCGCACGCTGAGCGTCCAGCAGTGGTCGCTGGCCGTCGCCCACAAGATGGCCGGAGGGGATCTGGTCACCTCCGAGGTGGGCCTGCCGACGGCCACCGTGCTGCTGGTGGCGGTCACCGTCCTGGCCACCTGGTACGCCGGCCAGAAGCTGCGGTCGCTGACGCTGGCGGGCGAGGAGTGACGAGTCCCGGCCTTGACGGGGCCTTCACCCCCGCGCGGGCACACTGGGCTGAGCGGACGCACGGCTGGGAGGCCGGAGATGGCTGAGGAGAAACCGCGGCACGAACGGCGCGAGCGGACCGGCGAGGACGGGTGGGACGACGTCGTGCTGGACGAGGCGTTCGTCCGGGCGGCCGAGACCTCCGAGCCGTCGGCCCGGGCCCGGATGCTCGCCGCGCGCTGGCGGGCCGAGGCACCCGAGCCGCAGCCGTGGCGCTCCGACGAGCCACCGGCCGGCTGGTTCTTCAGCAGGGTGCGGCGCCGCAGGTGGCGCCGCCGGTAGCGGTCGTCCGTCTGTTCGTTTTATTCGGTGGCGTCCAACTCCGGCGCGGGGCACAGTGGTTGTGCCCCATCCGCCGGGTTCGTCCCGGCGTCACCGGCTGGGAGCGGAGGGTGGGCGGGCACCGCCCGGGGCGGCCGCTTCGAGCACGCGAGGTCGCTCTCGCGTGGGCCGCCCGTCCAGCCGTTGCCACGGGGGCTCGGCCGCCCGCGGTGGCCGACCCCCCTGGCCCCGGGCCGGGTCGGACCGAAGTATGAGCGTATTTCCCGCGCGGGATCACCTGGCCGAGGCATGTCGGGCGAAAGAGCACCCGGACGGCCGTACGGTCAGCGTGTCCTGATACGGGCAGGTTCGACGCTTCTAGCATGTGCGGGCATGTTCTCCCTCCTCCATGGCCTTTTCCGCGGCCCTCTCCGTGGCCCTCGCCGCGGCCCCCGGTCGCTGTCCGCCCGGGCCGGTACCGCGGCCGCCGCGGCGCTGGCGCTCCTGCTCGCCCTGCCCGGTTCCGCGCATGCCGCCCCCGGCGGCCTCGACCCCTCCTTCGGCGGGAACGGAAAGGTGGTCAACCTCGACGTCTCCACCGGGCTGGAGGGGCACGGTCTGGCCGTGCAGGACGACGGCAAGGTGGTCGTTCTCGGGGGTTCCTACAGCGGTGGCTTCGGCGCCGACTTCGTGGTGGTGCGGTACAACCCCGACGGGAGCCTGGACAGCGGCTTCGGGAACGGGGGCGTCGTCGTCACCGACTTCAACGGCGATGACGCGGCCCACGGGCTCGCCCTGCAACCCGACGGGAAGATCGTCGTCGTGGGCACCTCGCAACGGCCGGATTCCGAGGGATGCTGCTGGTTCACGGTGGCCCGCTACCAGCCCGACGGCGATCTGGACACCGGCTTCGGCGACGGCGGCCGTACGACCACCGACTTCGGTGCCGACGGCTCCGCCGACGCCTCCGCGGTCACCGTGCAGCCCGACGGCCGGATCGTGGCCGTCGGTCAGTCCGGCGGTGACATCGTGGTGGCCCGCTACGACTCCGAAGGCGACCCGGACCCCACCTTCAGCGACGACGGCCGGCTGACCACGCACTTCTCGGGGGGCGACTTCTCCAGCGCTCACGACGTGGCGCTGCAGTCCGACGGCAGGATCGTCGTCGCCGGCGGTGTCGGACTCGGCAACCCCGGCTACCGGCCGGCCTTCGCGCTGGTCCGCTACAACCCCAACGGCAGCCTGGACACCGGGTTCGACGGTGACGGCAAGCGGGTCGTCAGCTTCAGCGGAGAAGCCCAGGCGTACGGGCTGGTGCTCATCCCGGGCGGTGACATGGCGGTCGCCGGGTACGTCACCCCCTCCAGCGGCGTCAGCAGCCGGTTCGCCCTGGCCCGGCTCAACGCGGACGGCTCCCTGGACACCGGCTTCGACGGCGACGGCAAGGTGACGACGGCGTTCGCGGGCAGTGCACGCGCTCATGACGTGGCACTCCAGTCCGACGGCAAGCTGGTCGCTGCCGGCAGCCGCGGCGGTGACTGGGCCCTGGCGCGCTACGACACGAACGGCAGCCTGGACACCGGTTTCGACGGCGACGGCAAGGTGGTCACCGACTTCACCCCCGGGGAGGCCGACCACGCGCGCGACGTCGTGATCCAGGCCGACGGCCGGATCGTGGCCGCCGGGGACGCCGAGACGTACCTGGCCCTGGCCCGCTACCTGCCCTGACGACGACCCTGACGCGGCGGCCCGCTAGCCGAGCAGCCGCTCCAGCACGACCGCGATCCCGTCCTCCTCGTTGGAGGACGTGATCTCGTCGGCCACCGCCCGCAGTTCCTCGTGCGCGTTGGCCATGGCCACTCCCCGGGCCGCCCACGCGAACATCGGGATGTCGTTCGGCATGTCGCCGAAGGCGATCGTGTCGGCGGCCTTCAGGCCCAGCCGGCGGGCCGCCAGGGACAGGCCCGTGGCCTTGGACAGGCCGAGCGGGAGCAGCTCCACGATGCCCTCGCCCGCCATGGCCACCGTGACGAAGCCGCCGGCCGCCTGCCGGGCCGCCTCCGCCAACTCGTCGTCGCCCATCGTCGGATGCTGTATGTAGATCTTGTTCAGGGGCGCCGTCCACAGGTCGGAGGCGTCCGTGAAGGGGGTGGCGGGCAGCTTGCCGGTGACCGCGTAGCCCGGGCCCACCAGCACCTCGCCGTCCAGGCCGTCCCGGCTGGCCGCCAGGTACAGCGGGCCCACCTCGGCCTCGATCTTGGCCAGGGCCACTCCCGCCAGCTGCCGGTCCAGGGTGACCGAGGTCAGCAGGCGGTGGGACCCGGCGTCGTACACCTGGGCGCCCTGGCCGCAGACGGCGAGGCCGTTGTAGCCGAGGTCGTCCAGGATGGGCCGGGTCCAGGGGACCGCGCGGCCGGTGACGACGATGTGCGCGGCGCCCGCCGCGGTGGCCGCGGCGAGCGCGTCACGGGTGCGCTGCGAGATCGACTGGTCGGAGCGCAGCAGCGTTCCGTCGAGGTCGGTGGCGATCAGTCGGTACGGGAATCCGGTCACTTGGCGACCGGCTCCAGGACCTCTCGGCCGCCCAGGTAGGGGCGCAGCACCTCGGGGACCCGGACGGAGCCGTCGGCCTGCTGGTGGTTCTCCAGGATGGCCACGATCGTGCGCGGTACGGCGCACAGCGTGCCGTTGAGGGTGGCGAGCGGCTTGACCTGCTTGCCGTCGCGGACCCGGATGGACAGCCGGCGGGACTGGAACTCGGTGCAGTCCGAGGTGGAGGTCAGCTCGCGGTACTTGCCCTGGGTCGGGATCCACGCCTCGCAGTCGAACTTGCGGGCGGCCGAGGAGCCGAGGTCACCGGAGGCCACGTCGATGACGCGGAACGGCAGCCCCAGCGAGGTCAGCCACTGCTTCTCCCACTCCAGCAGGCGCTGGTGCTCGGCCTGCGAGTCCTCGGGAGCGACGTACGAGAACATCTCGACCTTGTCGAACTGGTGCACCCGGAAGATGCCCCGGGTGTCCTTGCCGTGCGAGCCGGCCTCGCGGCGGAAGCACGGGGAGAAGCCGGCGTACCGCAGCGGCAGCCGGTCCGCGTCGATGATCTCGTCCATGTGGTAGGCCGCCAGCGGGACCTCGGAGGTGCCGACCAGGTAGAGGTCGTCCTTGTCGAGGTGGTAGACGTCCTGGGCGGCCTGGCCGAGGAAGCCGGTGCCGGCCATGGACTGCGGGCGGACCAGCGCCGGGGTGAGCATCGGGGTGAAGCCGGCGGCGGTGGCCTGGGCGATCGCCGCGTTCACGAGGGCCAGCTCCAGCAGGGCGCCGACACCGGTGAGGAAGTAGAAGCGGGAGCCGGAGACCTTGGCGCCGCGCTCGACGTCGATCGCGCCGAGCAGCTGGCCCAGCTCCAGGTGGTCCTTCGGCTCGAAGCCCTCGGCGCCGAAGTCGCGGATCGTGCCGTGCGTCTCCAGCGTGACGAAGTCCTCCTCGCCGCCGACGGGCACGTCGGGGTGGACGAGGTTGCCGAGCTTGAGCAGCAGCTCCTGGGTCTCGGCGTCGGCCGCGTCGCGCTCGGCGTCGGCCGCCTTCACGTCCGCCTTCAGCTGCTCGGCGCGCGCCAGCAGCTCGGCCTTCTCCTCGGCGGTGGCCTTGGGGATCAGCTTGCCGAGCTGCTTCTGCTCGGCGCGCAGTTCGTCGAAGCGGACGCCGGAGGACCTGCGCCGCTCGTCGGCAGACAGGAGGGCGTCGACGAGCGCGACGTCCTCTCCACGGGCGCGCTGGGACGCGCGCACACGGTCGGGGTCCTCACGGAGCAGGCGAAGGTCAATCACGAGGGCAAGGCTACCGGTGCGGGGTCGCGGCTCACGAATCACTCATCCGGGGAGTTCTGATTCGCGGCGTACGTTCCGTTATGCGGTAATTGCCGAGCGTGTTCCGTTGTGCCGTCGGTACGTCATGGCGAGCGTCAAGGGAAAAGTGTCTCACTCCCTGGGATGGACCACGTCCCGCGCGCCCGGTTGACTCGACTGCCTTGTGGAGAACGGGATTTGGCGGCCCGGTTGTCCACAGCGCTCCGCACCTTCCGAAGAGTTATCCACAGGCTGTGTGGAAGATCTGTGGACTTCGGAATTGATCACTCCGGAAAGCCGGAACGGACGAAAGAATTCCTGGTTCAAAGCGCACTGAGGCCCACTTTCGGGTGGAAAACGGTCGCCCCAAAAGATGAACCGAAGGAAACGGGTGGACGAAGGGTGAGTCAGGTGCCGGTGGCCCGGACCGGGGCCACCGGGCCGATTTGTCGACCCGGTGGCGCGGCCGTGTCGACTTGTCCCCAGGTCGAGAAGGGAACCTGTGGATAACTTCTGTGGATAACGTTCGTCCGACGGTACGACCGGCTAGAACCGGCCGTCCTGGCAGCGCGCCACCCAGTCCGCCGCCGCGATGAACTCCTCGTCGGACGTCCCCGGCAGGAGCGGCCGGGCCCCGCCCGGCGCGATGTCCGCGCGCGGATAGGAGCCGAGGAAGCGCACCTGGAGACAGATGCGCCGCAGCCCCATCAGCGCCTCCGCCATCCGCCGGTCGGCGATGTGCCCCTCGGCGTCGATGCAGAAGCAGTAGTTGCCGATGCCGGCGCCGGTCGGCCGGGACTGGAGCAGCATGAGGTTGATGCCGCGTGAGGCGAATTCGCCGAGCAGGTCGCGCAGGGCGCCGGGGTGGTCGTCCCGCTGCCACAGCACCACGGAGGTCTTGTCGGCACCGCTCGGCGCGGCCGGCCGGGCCGGGCGGCCGACCAGGACGAACCGGGTCTGCGCGTTCTCCGCGTCGTGGATCGCGGTCTCCAGCGCTTCGAGGCCGTACCGGGCGGCGGCGAACTCGCCGGCGAAGGCGGCGTCGTAGCGGCCCTCCTGGACCAGGCGGGCGGCGTCCGCGTTGGAGGCCGCCGACTCCCAGGTGGCGTCCGGGAGGTTCGCGCGCAGCCAGTTGCGCACCTGGGGCTGGGCCGCCGGGTGGGCGGAGACCGTCTTGATGTCCGCGAGCTTCGTGCCGGGGCGGACCAGCAGCGCGAAGGTGATCGACAGCAGCACCTCGCGGTAGATCATCAGTGGCTCGCCCGCGACCAGCTCGTCCAGGGTGGTGGTGATGCCGCCCTCGACGGAGTTTTCGATCGGCACGAACGCGGCCTCGGCCTCGCCGGCGCGGACGGCGTCCAGGGCGGACTGCACCGACACGTACGGGATCAGCTCCCGGGTGGCCGCCTCCGGAAGCGTGCGCAGAGCGACCTCGGTGAAGGTGCCCTCCGGGCCGAGATAGGCATAGCTCGCTGGCATGTCCTCACCCTAATGGCCGCAGGGCCGGACGGCTGACGCGTCTCACGACGACCACCCGACCGGGTGGTTTGAACCCGGATCGCCCCGCACACGCCGGGTTCCCCGTGGTTCACCCCTCCAGCAGCCGCTGTCCCACGTACTCCCCCTCGGCCGCCCCGCCCGGCACCGCGAACAGGCCGCTCGCCTCGTGCCGGATGTACTTCGACAGCGCGTCGCCCCGGTCGAGCTTGCGCTGCACCGGGACGAAGCCGCGCAGCGGGTCCGCCTGCCAGCAGATGAAGAGGAGACCGGCGTCGGGCGTTCCGTCGGTGTCGACGCCGTCGTGGTAGGAGAACGGGCGCCGCAGCATGGCCGCGCCGCCGTTCTCGTCGGGCCGGGTGATCCGGGCGTGTGCGGTGAGCGGGACGACGTAGTCGCCGTGGGCGTCGGTCTTCTCCAGGTCCATCGGGGTCGTCTCGTCGCCGCCGGACAGCGGCGCCCCGTCGGCCTTGCGGCGCCCGATGACCCGCTCCTGGGCGGCGAGCGACAGCTTCTCCCAGTCGTCCAGGAGCATGCGGATGCGGCGTACGACGGCGTAGGAGCCGTGGGCCATCCACCCGGGCTCGCCCGAGGCCGGCACGAAGATCCGCTGATCGAAATCGGGGTCCGCGGGCTTCGGATTGCGGGTGCCGTCGAGCTGGCCCATGAGGTTGCGGGCGGTCATGGGGTGGGCGGTGGCGCCCGGGCTGCGGTTGAAGCCGTTCATCTGCCAGCGCACCCGTGCGGCCGAGCCCGCGTCCTTCTGGATCGCGCGCAGGGCGTGGAAGGCGACCAGGGCGTCGTTCGCACCGATCTGCACCCACAGATCGCCGTCGCTGCGGGACCTGTCCAGGTGGTCCGAGGAGAAGTCCGGCAGCGGGTCGAGCGCGCCGGGCCGCTGCTTCTCCAGGCCCGTCCTGGCGAAGAAGCTGTATCCGAAGCCGAAGGTGATGGTCAGCGAGGAGGGTCCCGCGTCCCGGGCCACATCGGTGTCGCCGTGCGGGGTCGCCTCGCCCGCCATCAGCCGCTCGGCGGTCGTGGACCAGCGGCGCAGCAGGGCCGCCGCCTCCTTGCGGCCCGCGCCCGCCGCCAGGTCGAAGGCCACGAGGTGACCGCGCGCCTGGAGGCCGTCGGTGATGCCGGGCTGATGTTTCCCGTGAAACATCACCCTCCCCGCGCCCACCGAGGTGAGCGGAGTGGCCTCGGCGGGCGCGGAGGCATAACCCACGGCCCCGCCGGCCGCGCCGAGCACGAGCCCGGTGGCGCCGGCGGTGCCGAGCAGGGCGCGCCGCGAGATGCCGCTCGTCCCGGACACGGGCTCCGCCGTCGGCGCGTCGGGCGTACGGGCGTGAGGGATGGACTGGTCGGGCATGGTGTGGTTCAGCCGATCTGCGCGTTCTTGGAGACGGTCACCTGGTCGATGTCGGAGGTGCGGACCGTGACGGCGATCTTCCAGTCGCCGGCCATGGGGATCTGCACGCCGTTCGCCGACCAGTGGCCGGTGGCGATGTGGTCGGGGTTCACGGGAAGCGGGCCGATCTTCTTCGTCTCCAGGGTGAAGGCGACCTTCACCTCCGGGACGTCGAAGGCCCGGCCGTTGGGGCGCTGGACGTAGACGTGCATCTCGTTGCCGCCCACGCGCGCGGGGTCGAGGTCGACGCTGACGACGCCCTTGCCGTCGGGGCCGCCGGTGTCGAAGGGCATGTCCACGGTGAGCGCTCCGGACGCCGCCGAGGTGCCGGAGTCCGCCGACGTGGAGGTGGCCGCCTTGGCCTCCTGCTCGGTGCGGCCCGGCTCGGTCTGGGTCAGGGCGGTGGTGACGGCGAGCAGCACGATGGCGACGCCGGCTTCGGCGAGCACCGAGCGGCGCAGGCCGAAGCGGTTCGGGTCGCCGTCCCGCAGCCGCTTCTCCCGCGCGGCGTCGACGGCCGCGCGCTGCCGGGCGAGCTGGGCGGCGCGCTGGGAGGCCCCGGCACCGGAGCCCTTGGCCTCGCCGGTCGCCTTGCCGCTGGACGCGGTCACCTTTTGTGCCTGGGCCTGCCGAGCCTGCCCCTTCTTCGCCTTCCCGGTGCGCACGACCGGGTCCGTGAGCCGGCCCGTCCACCGCCGGGACACGGCCGCGATGCCGACCAGCACCGCCACCAGCCCGATCTTGACCAGCAGCAGCTGTCCGTACCGGGTCTCGGTGAACGCCGACCAGGAGCCGAGCTGCCGCCAGGACTGGTAGACGCCGGTGACGACGAGGGCCAGGACACTGCCGAAGGCCACCCGGGAGAAGCGCCGGACGGCGGCGGCCTCGACCGGGGTCTCGGCAGGCGCCCGGTACAGGGCGGTCAGCAGGGCGGTGAGGCCGCCGAGCCAGGCGGCGACGGCCAGCAGGTGGACGACGTCGACCGGCATGGCGATCCCCGGCTGGAGCCCGGTGGAGGCGTGCTCGGCCATGGCCCAGCTGGTCGCGAGCCCGGCCGCGACGACCACCCCGCCGACGCTGAGCCCGAAGGTCAGGTCGCGCTTCTCCTCGCCCTCCTCGCGCCGGGTATAGGCGCCGAAGAGGACGGCGACGAACAGCGCGGCGGCGGCGAGCAGCAGCAGCCGGGAGACCAGCGCGGCACCGGTCTTCGTCTGGAGCACCTGGCCGAGCAGGTCGAGGTCGAAGACGTCGGCGAACTTCCCGGAGGTGGTGTAGGCGCCGCGCAGGAGCAGCAGCCACAGGGTGGCCGCGGTCAGCGCGACCCAGCCGCCGACGACCAGCCGTTGCAGGGGCCGTACGCCCGCGCCGCGCCGCCAGCAGGCGAGCACGAAGGCCGCGCCGCCGGCGAGCACGATGAAACCGGCGTACGACACATAGCGCCCGAACGCGTAGAGACCGCCCACGACCCCGCCGCCGGCGACCGGGCCGGTGCCGGAGACGACGGTCTGCGAGGGTGCCCCGATGGAGAAGGTGTAGGCGCCGGCGACGGGGTGGCTGTCCGCGGAGACGACCTGGTAGGTGACGGTGTACGTGCCCTTGGCCAGGCCGCTCTTGAGCTTCACGGCGTACGTCGTCCCGCTCACGTTGGCCGGGCTGCCGGTCTGGACCGGCTTGCCCTTCGGGTCGAGGACGCGCAGGGAGTCGTCGTTCAGCGCGACCTTCTCGGAGAAGGTGAGCGACACCTGGGTGGGCGCCTTGTCGGCCACCACCCCCTGCGCGGGGTCGCTGCCGGTCAGCGCCGCGTGGGCGGAGGCCGGTCCGGCGCCCGCCAGCAGCGCGCCGGTGACGGCGATGAACAGCAGCACCAGGATCCGCACGCGGGGGGCGATGGTCCGGGTCACGGTGGTCCCTCCCTCAGTGGCCGGTCGACGGGTTGTACGTGGCGGACTTGACGGGCATCCGGACGGTGAGCGGACCGGACTTGCTGAAGCGGAGCCGCACGGTGACCGTCTGGCCCTCCTTCGGCGCGCGCTTCAGCTTCTCGAACATCAGATGGTTGCCACCGCTCTTGAACACCAGCCGTCCATGGGCCGGTATCGCGAAGGAGGACTTCTCCGCCATGGCGCCGCCGACCGTGCTGTGCATGGTCACCTCGCCGGCTACGTCACTGGTGACCGACGTCAGCTCGTCCCCGGCACCGCCCTTGTTGGTGATCGTCAGGAATCCGGCGGCCATGTCGGCGGAGACCGGCTGGGGCATGTACGGGGAGCCGACGGACAGCTCGGCCTTGTCCGGGCCCGTGCCGGACCCGGAGCAACCGGTGAGGGCGAGGGCCCCGGCGAGCGCGCCCGCGGTCAGCACGGCGGCACGGCGCCTCACGGGTTGGCTCCCTGGACGAGCTTGGGCAGGTCCTTGGTGTAGTCGTCGACCGTGGTGTCCTCGCCGTAGAGGACGTACCCGGCGTCGGTCTTCGGCGAGAAGGCGACGACCTGGGTGCCGTGGACGGAGACCAGCTTGCCGTTCTTGTCCTTCGTCGTCGGCTCCACGGAGATGCCGACGGACCGGGCGCCCGCCTGGATCCTGGCGAAGTCGCCGGTCAGGCCGATGAACTGCGGGTCGATGCCCTTGAGCCACTTGCCCAGTTCGGCGGGGGTGTCGCGGCCGGGGTCGGTGGTGACGAACACGACCCGGAGGTCGTCCTGCTCCGCCTTGGGCAGCGCCTTCTTGGCGACGGCGATGTTGCTCATCGTCGTCGGGCAGATGTCGGGGCAGTGCGTGTAGCCGAAGTAGACCAGGGTCGGGTGTCCGTGGGTCTCCTTGCGGAGGTCGTACTTCTTGCCGTGGGTGTCGGTGAGGACCAGGTCCGGCTTGTCGAACGGCTGGTCCAGCACGGTGGCGGCCTTGCCCGCGTCCGATCCTCCCGAGACCACGGCGACCGGAGGCTTGCCGGCGTCGTCGTTGCCGCAGGCGGAGAGGGTCAGGCCGGCGGCGGCGAGCAGCACGGCCGCGGTGAACGTCTTCTTGCGCATAGAGAAATGTCCCAGATGTAGATGATCCGGCGCGCACCGGGACCGTACGACGGGCCGGGTGCGGGGCCGCCCGGCCCCGGTGCGCGCTGCGGAACGAAGTGCTCAGGCGGCGGTGCGGCGGCGGCCCGCGAGGACGCCGTAGGCCACGCCCGCGACGCCGACGACGATGCCGACCACGCCGAGCACGCGCGCGGTGGTGTCACTGCCGTCGCCGGAGTCCTGGGCGGCGGCCGTCTTCTCGGTCTTCCCGGCGGTGTTCTCGGCGCTCGACGTGCCGTGGTGGTCGTCGGTGGCGGCGGACAGCTCCAGGACCGGGGCGGGGTTCTCCGGCTCGTCCTGGCCCTCCTGCGGCACCTCGATCCAGCGCACGACCTCCTTGTTGGAGTACGTCTGGATCGCCTTGAACACCAGCTGGTCGGTGTTCTCGGGCAGCGCGCCCAGGGAGAGCGGGAACTTCTGGAAGTAGCCGGGCTCGATGCCCTTGCCGTCGGCGGTCCAGGTGACCTTGGTGACGGCCTCGTCGATCTTCTCGTCGTGCACGGTCAGGGGCTTGGCCAGCTTGGACTTCGTGACGTCGATCTTCCAGCCCGGGATCGACTCCGGCATCACCGAGGCGATCGGGTGGTCGGCCGGGAAGTTCACCTCGACCTTGGTGGTCGAGGCGTTGTCACGCTCGTTCGGGACCTTGAAGTCGACGACCGCGTAGCCGCCCTTGGCCGCGGGGCCCTCCGGCTGCACGGAGACGTGCGCGAAGGCGGGGGCGGACAGGGCAAGGACGGCCGTACCCGCGACAGCGGCGGCGGCGGCGAGACGAGAAGCCTTCATGGAAGGAAGCACTCCACTCTGAGTGAGAACCGGTGGTGAAGAGGGATACGCGCACGCGACCGGTGATGTGGCGGTACGGCGTGGGAAAAGGCCGTACGGCTCGGAAGAAGGCGCACGCGCGCGTGCCGCGCGTCGGCGGCGCACCGGGTCCGTGTCGGGGGAGCGGTGGCCGCGTCAGGCGGCGAGGAGGAGGGCGGCGGCGGGCGGGCCGCGCCGGATCACCGAGTGCTGGAGTACGGCGGTGGGCGGGGCCGGTGCCTCGTCCCGGCCGGGGCGCGGGCCGCGCGGGCCGGGCCCGGTGGCGGGCAGCAGCCCGGCGCACAGGGCGCGCGTCAGCGCGAGAGCCGCGCGCAGGGACCGTACGAGCGCCCCCTCCGCGACTCCATGCGCCGATAGCTCGATCAGCCGCAGCACCGCGAGATCACCGCGGCGCAGCAGCCAGCCGGCGGCGACGGCCGCGAGTACGTGGCCGAGCAGCATCGGCAGCGAGGGCAGCAGACCGGCCGAGGCGCCGGTGGCGTCGTGGGCGTGCTCGAAGGTGCCCAGGGCGGACGTCGGCCGGCCGGCGCGGTCGATGAGCCGCGCGTCGAGCAGCAGGCGGAAGGCGTGCCCCGGGGTGAGGGACGCGGCGGTCGAGCCGCACACGAGCCGGGCGGCCCGCTCGACCAGCGCGCTGTCGCTCAGCACGGCGCCCGTCGGCCCCCCGGCCGGTCCCATGGAGCCCATCGGCATCAGGGCGGAGCCCGCCGTCGCCCCGTGCTGGCCCAGGCCGAACAGCGTGTGCAGCGCGGTCTGGCCGAGGGCGAGGAGCACGGCGATGCCCGGCAGTGAGCGGGCCCGCCCGGTGAGCGGTGCCACGAGCAGCAGGGCGCCGAGGAAGCCCGCGCCGAGCGTCCACAGCGGCACCCGCGCGCAGGAGGCCAGGGAGTGCCCGCCCGCGGCCAGCGCGACGCAGACCGCGGCGAACACCGCGGCCCGCAGGATCCGGAGCCCGGCTCCGGGGTGCGCCGTGCGCGGGTGGGGGGCAGTCATGGCTGGGTCATCATCGCACTGCCCTTACCGCGCGTGTACGGCAGGGCGCCTGAGGCGTCCCTCATACACCGATTCCTCCCCCGGCGCATCGGCCGTATGGGCGGAGTCACGTCGACGGAGTGCTTACGGTCGCCTACGGGCGGCAATACGTAACGGTATGTCGAGCCGCGGCCAGGAGGCTGGAGCATGAGCATCTGGTGGTCACTCCATCTGCGGCGCGAGGCCGCCAGCGTGCCGCTCGCCCGGCGGCTGCTGATCGGCACGATGGAGACGGCGGGGGTCGACCCGGAGATCTCCTACGACCTGTCCGTCGCCCTGAGCGAGGCCTGCGCGAACGCCGTCGAGCACGGTGGCGACACCGGCCGCGGCGCCTCGGAGGCGTACCGGGTGACCGCCTATCTCGACGGGGAGAAGTGCCGTATCGAAGTGACCGATTCCGGTCCCGGGATCATCCGCCCGCAGGACCTCCGGCCGGCCCGCCCCGACGCCGAGCACGGCCGCGGTCTGTGTCTGATCCGGGAACTGGCCGACCACGTCCACATCGGCCCGAAGCCCGGCCGGGGCGGCACGGTGGTCAGCTTCGACAAGATCCTCAAATGGCGCAAGGACCCGTCGCTCCTCACGGCCTAGCGGCCGGCCTGCCGGTGCCGCCGAGCTGTCCGAGGACCTTCGCGAGGGTCTCCAGGGCCTCCGGGTACACCCGCTCCCTGGGGGTGCCGTAGCCGACGACCAGGCCCTGGGGCCGTCCGGGGCCCGGGGTGTGCCAGTGGTCGCCGAGGGCGCCCAGCGCCAGCCCCTCCGCCTCCGCGCGGGCGAGGACCGCGGCCTCGTCCGGCACCTCGATCAGCGCGTGCAGCCCGGCCGCGATCCCGCGCACGCTCCGGCGCGCCCCCAGCCGGTCCAGCAACTGGTCCCGGCGCCGCCGGTAGCGCAGCCGGCACGCGCGCACATGGCGGTCGTAGGCGTGGCTGTCGATCAGCTCGGCGAGCGCGAGCTGGCCGATGGTCTCGGTGTGGTGGTCGCTGTGCAGCTTCGCGTCGGCGACCGCGTCGACCAGGTGCGGCGGCAGCACCATCCAGCCGAGCCGCAGCGCCGGGCCCAGGGTCTTGGAGGCGGTGCCCAGGTACACCACCTGGCCCGGCGCCATCCCCTGCACCGCGCCCACGGGCTGGCGGTCGTAGCGGAACTCGCCGTCGTAGTCGTCCTCCACGATCAGCCCGCCCCGCGCGCGTGCCCAGTCGGTGAGCGCCCGGCGCCGCTCGGGGTGCAGGGTCACCCCGGTCGGGTACTGGTGGGCCGGCGTGACCACCACGGCCGCCGCCTCGCCCAGCTCCTCGGGGCGCACCCCGCGCGCGTCGACCGGCGCCGGCAGGACCGTTCCGCCGTTGTGCCGCACCACCTCCCGGTGGAAGGGCAGCCCGGGGTCCTCCATGGCGACGGCGGCGCCGTCCAGCACCCGCGTGAGCAGCGCCAGACCCTGCACGTAGCCCGAGGTGATGACGATCCGCTCCGGCGGCGCCAGCACCCCGCGCGCCCGCCCCAGATAGCCGGAGAGCGCGGTGCGCAGCTCGATCCGGCCCCGCGGGTCGCCGTAGTCGTACGCCAGCGAGGGCGCCGTCGCTATGGCGCGGCGCAGCGCGCGCAGCCAGGCCGCCGCCGGGAACGCGCCGACGTCCGGGCTGCCGGGACGCAGATCGAGACGCGGCGCACGCGCGCGCGTGTCCGCCCCCGGCTCCTCCGCCTGCACGGCCGGCAGCTCGGCGACCCGGGTGCCCGAGCCCTGCCGTGCCGTCAGATACCCCTCGGCGACCAACTGGTCGTAGGCGGCCTTCGCGGTGCCGCGCGAGATCCCGAGCTCGGCCGCGAGCCGCCGGGTGGCGGGCAGCCGGGTGCCGGGCGTGAGCCGCCCGTCCCGTACGGCGTCCCTGAGGGCTCGTTCGAGCCCTGCCCGGCGGCCGTCCACCGAGTCGGGTTCGAGGTGCAGATCCACACCGAAACCGGACCAGAAGCCGTCCACGATCCCCCCAACGTGACGAACCAGAAAGGGCCGGGCACCTCCCCGGTACCCGGCCATTCAAACGCAGATCAGCCCTTCAGGGAGGCCATCCAGGATTCGACCTCGTCCGACCGCCGGGGCAGCGCGGCGCTCAGGTTCCGGTTGCCGTCCTCCGTCACGAGGATGTCGTCCTCGATCCGGACGCCGATGCCCCGGTACTCCTCCGGCACGGTCAGGTCGTCGGCCTGGAAGTACAGCCCCGGCTCGACGGTGAGCACCATGCCCGGCTCCAGCGTGCCGTCCACGTACGTCTCGGTCCGCGCGGCGGCGCAGTCGTGGACGTCCATGCCGAGCATGTGCCCGGTGCCGTGCAGGGTCCAGCGGCGCTGGAGGCCCAGCTCCAGGACCCGCTCGACCGGGCCCTCGACCAGGCCCCACTCGACGAGCCTCTCGGCCAGCACTCGCTGCGCCGCGTCGTGGAAGTCGCGGTACTTGGCGCCCGGCTTCACGGCCGCGATACCGGCCTCCTGGGCCTCGTACACGGCGTCGTAGATCTTCTTCTGGATCTCGCTGTACCTGCCGTTGACCGGGAGCGTACGCGTGACGTCGGCGGTGTAGAGGGTGTGGGTCTCCACGCCGGCGTCGAGCAGCAGCAGGTCGCCGGAGCGGACCGGGCCGTCGTTGCGGACCCAGTGCAGGGTGCAGGCGTGCGGGCCGGCCGCGCAGATGGAGCCGTAGCCGACGTCGTTGCCCTCCACGCGCGCGCGGAGGAAGAACGTGCCCTCGATGTAGCGCTCGCTCGTCGCCTCGGCCTTGTCGAGGACCTTCACGACGTCCTCGAAGCCGCGGACCGTGGAGTCGACGGCCTTCTGCAGCTCGCCGATCTCGAACGCGTCCTTCACGAGCCGCATCTCGGAGAGGAAGACGCGCAGTTCCTCGTCGCGCTCGGCGGTGACCTTGTCGGTGAGCGCGGCCTCGATGCCGGCGTCGTGGCCGCGCACCACGCGGACCGGGCCGGTGGCCTCGCGCAGCGCGTCGGCCAGCTCGCGGACGTCCGCGGCCTTGATGCCGTACAGCGCCTCGGACTCGGCGAGGGAGTGCCGGCGGCCGACCCACAGCTCGCCCTGGCCGGAGAGCCAGAACTCGCCGTTCTCGCGGTTGGAGCGGGGCAGCAGGTAGAGGGTGGCCTCGTGGCCGTCGCCCTCGGGCTCCAGCACCAGGACGCCGTCCTCGGTCTGGTTGCCGGTGAGGTACGCGTACTCGACGGAGGCGCGGAAGGGGTACTCGGTGTCGTTCGAGCGGGTCTTCAGGTTGCCCGCGGGGATCACCAGGCGCTCGCCCGGGAAGCGGGCGGAGAGCGCGGCGCGGCGGCGCGCGGTCTCGGCGGCCTGCGGGATCGGCTCCAGGTCACGCAGCTCCGTGTCGGCCCAGCCGGACTTCATGTTCTCGGCCAGCTCGTCGGAGACGCCCGGGTACAGGCCGTTCTTCCGCTGCTTGACGGTCTCCTCGGCCTCGGCCTCCGGGCCCTCCGCGGTAGCGGAGTCGGGCACAGCCGGGTTGAGCTCGTCGGACACGTGATCCTCCTCGATACGCCATTGATCTCCCCCGGGGCCCGCGACGCTCCTGCTTGTGGCCGAGCGGGGACCTCCATCATCGTACGGTCGTACCGGGAGCGGGCGGGGCCGGATGACCTGCTATGCCCGGTCATGCCAGGCCCGGGACGCGGGGCTCAGTCGAAGCGGGCCGCGAGCAGGACCACGTCCTCCTCGTCGTCGGCCGCGTCCAGGCCGTCCGGCAGGACCGCGCGCAGGACGTGGTCGGCGACGGCTCCCGGATCCTGCCGCACCGCGCGCGGGACGCCCGCGGCGGCGGCGTGCAGCCGGGCGAAGGCCCGGTCCATCGGGTCGCCGGTACGGTGCAGCAGCCCGTCGGTGTAGAGCAGGACCGTCTCCCCGGGCTCCGCCTGGATCTCCACGCTGGGCGCCTCCCAGCAGGCGAGCATGCCGAGCGGCGCGGAGACGGAGGTCTCGGCGAACTCGGTGCGCCGCTCGCCGGTCACCAGCGGCGGGCTGTGCCCGGCACCGGCCAGGGTGACCCGGCGCACGGCGGGCTCGCAGTAGGCGAACGGCGCGGTGGCCGAACGGGCCGGCTCGGTCAGCCGCAGCAGCAGCTCCAGGTCGGACAGGACGGCGACCGGGTCCTCGCCCTCCATCACGGCGTACGCGCGCAGCGAGGCGCGCAGCCGGCCCATGGCGGCCACCGCGCTCGGCCCGCAGCCGGTGACCGAGCCGACCGAGAGGCCGAGGGCGGCCTCCGGCAGCGGCAGGGCGTCGTACCAGTCGCCGCCGCCGCGCGGGCCGGTGCGGTGGCGGGCGGCGAGCTGGACGCCGGCCACCCGGGGCAGCCGGGCGGGCAGCAGTTCGCCGGTGAGCGTCGCCATGCACGCGCGCGTGCGCTCCACCTCCAGCAGCCGGGCGAGGTGTTCGGTGGCGTGCCGGACGTACAGGCCGGCGAGGTGACGCCGGCGTTCGTGCGGCTCGGCCGGTTCGTCGTAGAACCAGACGACGGAGCCGAGGCGGCCGGCGGACTCGGTGGCGAGCGGGAGGGCGTAGCTGGCGGCGTACCCGAGGCGGGCGGCCACCTCGCGGTGGCGCGGGTCCAGGCCGTCCTCGGCGAACAGGTCGGGGTGGACGACCTCGGCGACGCCGACCGGGTCGTACGGCAGGGCGCGGCGGGGCACGGTCTCCATGTGGCCGAGGTCGGCGCGGTTGAGACCGAGACCGAGGGTGGTGCGGGGACCGTCGCCGTCGGCGGGCTCCAGGACGACCAGGCCGCGGGGGGCGCCGACCAGGGCGGCGCCGGCACGCAGGAGTTCGTGCAGGGCGGGGTCGAGGGCGCTGGTGCGGGAGAGGCGCTCGGTGAGCTCGTGGAGGGTGGTGAGATCGGAGACCCAGCCGGCCAGCCGGTCCTGGAGCAGGGCGCCGGGGGCCGGACTGTGCGGCGCGGGTACGGCGGGGGCGGGGCCCGAGGTGGGGCAGGCGGGGGCGGCAGTGTGTGCGGGCGTGGGAACCGTAGGATCGATTCCAGCCACTTTCGGAGGGTGCGGGGCGTTCATGGCGTCCGGCCTTCAGACCGGTGCGTATTGCTCAGAAGCATCGCAAACCCCCATGTCATTCTGCGCCGCTAGCAGTGTCTCCACATGTACACGCACTCGTGAGGGGATGTCCAGCATTGTCCTGCGAGGATTCCTGGTGTCCATGAGGTTGGTGAGGGTTTTTCCCGAACCCCTTGCCTTACTGCCAAGTTGGCTCAAAACTGCCTTAGGTATCGGTTCATTGCGGTCGACTGGCCTTGCTCCACGGAGCGTCACAGCGGTCGTGATGGGTACGTACTCGGAGAAGGCCAGGGGTGGTTGGGGGCCACCCGGAACCTGGCGACGGACCCGGGCGTCATAGCCACCGACGGCCGAGCCCCATCCTCCCGTGGCGGAGGCGGAGAGAAATACGCGCGACGGCAAAACGCCAGACTTCGCCACCCCCACGCCGCAGCCGTGCTTTTGATAGACGCACTATGGACGCGGACGCGGCCAACGCTCGACCCCCTGGGGTTCCCTCCGCCGTGCGCGGGGGTGTGATGCGCCAACAGGTACGCCCAGTGAAGTGATCGACACATGGTGTGATGTGGTCCACGGTGTTGCCAGCGGTGCAACGGAAAGGAACGAGCGCTCATGCGCGAGATCCTCGGAAGGCGACGCAGGCTTCTGTCCAGGCGGAACGGCGGCAGGCCTGAACTGATCGGCGCGGCCCTGACCTTCGCGACGGAATGGCAGTGGCCGGTACTCCCCGGTGTGGCGCCGGACCCGCAGGGGCGGGCCCGCTGCGCCTGCCCCGACCCGGAGTGCTCGGTGCCCGGTGCGCACCCCTTCGACCCCGGCCTGCTCGCCGCCACCACCGACGCGCGCATGGTGCGCTGGTGGTGGACCAACCGGCCGGCCGCCCCGGTCATCCTGGCCACCGGGGGCAAGGCGCCCTGCGCGGTCAGCCTGCCGGCGCTCGCCGCCTCCCGCGCGCTCGCCCTGCTCGACCGGCGCGGCATGCGGCTCGGCCCGGTGATCGCCTCGCCCACCCGCTGGGCGCTGCTCGTCAAGCCGTACTCCATGGAACAGCTGGGCGAACTGCTCTACGCCAAGGACTTCGTCCCCGGGTCCCTGCGCTTCCACGGGGAGGGCGGCTATCTCGCGCTGCCCCCGTCCGAGACCGGCCAGGGCGCCGTCCGCTGGGAGCGGGCGCCGCTGCCCGGATCCTCCGCGCCCTGGGTGCCCGATGTGGAGGCCGTCGTGGACGCCGTCGTCGACGCCCTCACTCGTACGGGTGTGAGCGCGCCCGAGTTGTAGGGGTGTCGGGCGCGGGCGGGGCGGGCGAGCCCCGCTCGCTCGTTATCGTCCGCATATGCAGCGTCAACCCGGCGGCCACCGCGCCCCACGGCCGCACCGCGGCCGGCGGAACCACCGAAAGCCCGACCCCCGGCAGCTCCGTCTGCTCGCCCTCACGGGCTTCGTGGTGGCCATGGTCGCGCTACCGCTGGCCGTGGCCTCCGCGCGCCAGACGGGCGACGCCGGCCGGGCCGCCGCACCGGCCGCCCCCCACGGTGACGCCAAGTCCCGCCCGGACACCGGCCGCCGCTCCACCCGGCCGCCCGGCCCGGGGCTCGTCACCGCGGCCCGCTGCGGCCCCGAACTCACCTCGCCCGACGGCATCGAGGCGCAGACCTGTGTGCTGACGCGGGGCGCGGACACCTGGGCGCGCACCTACTACCGCAACGCCACCGGCCGGTCGCTGGACTCCGTGCTGAGCCTGATGGGACCGGGCGACCGGACCGTGCAGATGCGCTGTGCCACCGGGGCCGACGACGAGCCCGCCACCTGTGAGACGCCGCGCGAGCGCAGCCGGGGCGGCCCGGACTCCTACACGGCCGTCACGGAGTTCGCCGAGCGCGGCCCGGACGGAGCGCTGCTGCTCCGCTCCGGGAGCAACTCCTGAGGCCCGGACGGGAGTTGGCAGCCGGCCGCGTGGTGCCCGCCGTGCGCGGGCATGGAAAGGCCCGGTTGCTGGCGACGGGGGATGCACCAGCAACCGGGCTACTGGAACGGTAACAAGAGATCGGCGGTTCGCAAATTCCGGGTTGGCTATTCGGACACCGATCGCCCTGTCGGAACCCGGAGTTGTGACAGGAGTCACCTGCCGCACGGCTTGGTGTCACGGCTGACCGGCCGGTCAGCCGTGACACCCGCGCGCGGGGCGTCAGCTGAGCGTGACCTGCCGGTTGGTCAGGCCGCCACGCGCCCGGCGCTCGTCCGGGGTCAGCGGCTCCTGGACGGCGAGGGCCGCGGCGAGACGCTCGGCGAACTCGGCGGCCGGCTTCTCCACGTCGTCGGCGGTCACCCCGGTCGGCAGGTCCCAGACCGGCACGGTGAGGCCGTGAGCACGGAAGGAGCCCACGAGCCGGGTGCCCTCGCCGAGGCTGGACCGGCCCGCCGCGTGCAACCGGGCGAGGGCGTCCAGAAGCTGCTCCTCGGGGTGGGGCATGACCCAGCGCAGGTGGTTCTTCTCCGGGGTCTCGCACCAGTACGCGGCGTCCACGCCGGACAGTTTCACGGTCGGGATGGCGGCGGCGTTCGCCCGCTCCAGGGAGGCCGCCACCTCCGGCGCGGCGTTCTCCGCGTCCGGCACCCAGAACTCGAAGCCGCTGTGCACGACCGGCTCGAACGGGCCGTTCACATCGAGCAGATCCTGCATGCGCGGACCGTCGGCGGGGGCCCGGCGGCCCTGCACCGGGGTGCCGGGCGTGGCCTCCAGCGCGCGCAGCAGCGTGTCGGCGAGATCGCGGCTGATGTCGCCGGACGCCGTGTCGTTCTGCAGGCCGAGCAGGACCGAGCCGTCGTCGCGGCGCAGCGCGGGCCAGGCCATCGGCAGCACGGTGGCCAGGGTGACCGACGGGACGCCCTCGGGCAGGCCGCCCCGCAGGGTCAGCGCGGCCGTCGCGGCCGGGACCAGCTCGCGCAGGGCGACCCAGTCGCACTCGCCGGGCAGTCCCTCGAACGGGCGCTGCACCAGCTCGGTCACGGCGTGCGCGGCGGCCCGGCCGTGGCAGGCCTTGTAGCGCCGGCCGCTGCCGCACGGGCAGGGTTCGCGGGCGCCGACAACCGGGATCTCCCCGTCGATCAGCTGCGGCTTGGCCTTCGTCTGGGGTCGCTTTTTGGCCATGGTGGGCGTCTCCCGGTTACGGCTCTTCTCGTACGTCCGGAGCCTAGCCGTTCGGACCATGACCGACGGGAACCTGTGGACAACGTACGCGCGCTCGACGCCGGTGGGTGAGCCCGTCCGGGGTGGACGGGAGGCCGCCCGCAAACCGTCGCGGGTCAGTCCAGGTCGTCGAACGCGTCCGCGAAGTCGAGCCCGGACAGGCCGGGCAGCGGCGCGGAACCGGTGACGCGCGTAGCGAAACCGTCGCGGCGGCACCCGGCGTCGGGATCGTGGACGTCCTCGTGGACCAGCGCCCAGACGGTCACCTCGCCCTGGACGTCGTCCCGGACGCCCCAGTCGTCGGCGAGGGCCGTGATGATGTTCAGCCCGCGACCGCCGTGCGCGGTCACCGAGGGCGTGGCCGGTGCCGGGCGGGTCGGTCCGCCGCCGTCCGTGACCTCGACGACGATCCGCCCGCGCGTGTCGACCCGCCACGCGGCGCGGACGTCCCCGTCCCCGGCCGGCGCGTCCCCGAGGGGCCGCCCGTGCTTGCAGGCGTTGCTCAACAGTTCGGAAAGGATCAGTACGGCATCGTCGATGACCGATTCGGACACGCCACCGCTGCGCAGCTGCGCCCGCATCCGGTGCCGCGCCTTCCCCACGCCCGCAGGGCCATGGGGTACGGCCATGCTCGACGACGTGGGCACCTCCTGTGCCACCACCAACGCCACCCCCGAGACCTCCTTCGCCCCACGCCACGGAGTGGATGCCCTTTTGACCTGTGCCGGAAACCGGCCAATCCACTTCCGGTGACGCATTCGACACGGGTGGACACGCAGCGAACGCGCCGGAGCACACCCTGTGACGGGAGCGCCCGGGGCGGACGGGCGCCGGCCGGCTCAGCGGCCCAGTTGCCGCAGCACCGCGCGCGGGCGGTTGGTGATGATGGCGTCGACACCCAGCCCGATGCAGAGATCGACGTCCTCGGGCTCGTTCACGGTCCACACGTGGACCTGGTGGCCGGCCCGCTTCAGCCGTTCCACGTACGCGGGGTGGCTGCGCACGATGCGGATCGAGGGGCCCGCGATGGGCACACCCACGGGCAGCCGGCCGTCGCGCAGCCGGGGCGAGACGAACTGCATCAGGTACACCGTCGGCAGCGTCGGCGCCGCTGCGTGCACGCGGTGCAGCGAACGCGCCGAGAAGCTCATGACCCGGACCGGCGACTCGGCGGCGGAGGCCGGCGCGTCCAGCCCGAACCGTTTCAGCAGGCTCAGCAGCCGCTCCTCGACCTGGCCCGCCCAGCGCGTGGGGTGCTTGGTCTCGATGGCCAGCTCCACCCGCCGCCCGGCGTCCCTGACCAGCTCCAGCAGCCGCTCCAGGGTGAGCACGGAGGTCTCCTCGCGGTCCTCCGGACGGTGCTCCCAGTCGGGCTCCTCGTCCCGCCCGCGCCAGGCCTCGCGCGTCTTCCAGGAGCCGAAGTCGAGGGCGGCCAGATCGGCCAGCTCCAGCGCGGACACCGCGCCGCGGCCGTTGGAGGTACGGTTCACCCGCCGGTCGTGGACGCAGACCAGATGGCCGTCCGCGGTCAGCCGTACGTCGCACTCCAGGGCGTCCGCGCCGTCCTCGATCGCCTTCCGGTAGGCGGCGAGGGTGTGTTCGGGGGCGTCCTCGGAGGCGCCGCGGTGGGCGACGACCTGAAGGGAGTGCTGTCGTGCGTGGGTCACCGCGTCATGGTGCCACCGTCGCCGGGTACACGTGGCCGCGCGGACGCGTCCGTGCGGTGGACGGGAGCATGCGGCGCGCAGGTGAGAAAACCTTTGAAAACCTTTGCTCGATAGATCCTATATAAACCTATATAAAGACAGCCGCCGGACCCACAGCCACCGCTTATGGTGCTCTGACGGCCCGTGGGAAAAGCTGACTGCAGACCAGTGCTACCGACGACAACAGGCGTGGACCGAGGAGAAGACCTGTGAGCACCGAGAACGAGGGCAACGCGGTACCCCCGGCGCCGTCCGCACCTCCCGTGCCGATGGCCTCTCCCACCGCTTCCCCGCAGGGCCCCGCGCCCGGGGGGAACACCCCGACGACCCCGCTCCCGCCCGTGCCCCACGAGGCCCCGGCGGCCTCCGCCGCGGCGGACCACGGCCCCGCCCACCAGCCCGGCCCGGCTCCCGACGGCTCCTGGCCGCCTCCGCCGGCCACCCCGGCCTAC